>CACNYU010000003.1 GCA_902624785.1 uncultured Prochlorococcus sp. | reverse complement strand
GATGCAATATCAATTTTAATGTTGTCAATATTTATTTCTACAGTGTTGTAAAGTTCGAATTCTTTTATCAGACAAATTCTAACATTTTTAATATTTTTTTTTATAAATCTTGCCAATGATAATGACGATCCTTCAATAACAAGATCATAATCAGGACTTTTTAATACACGTGCTGAATGAAATTTTTTAATTAGTAAATCTCTTATATAGCCTCCTACAAATGCAACTTTTATATCTTTGTGGATTTCTAAGTAATTTGTAAGTATTGTGAATAAATTAAAAGGTATATTCTTCAATTCTGCATAAAGATATGAATTTAAATTATCCATATCTGATTAAGAATTGATAGACCTTATTGGGGCTATTCGTGGATCTAGGATTTTGCTACCCTTATCACCAAATTTAACTGCTAGTGAAATTTTTTCTCCACTTCCAAAAATATGAATAATTTCGCCCTTACCAAATTTTGGATGTAATAACAGATCTCCAAGTTTCCATTTCTCTCCTTTTGTTGGACCAGAATAAAGTCTTCTAACAGAATTAATTGGCGTATTTTTAACAAAATTATTATTTCGATCAACTCTTGTTAAACGATCTAAATGAAAATCTCTTTTTAACGAAATTCCACCACTCTGAGGGATCTCTCCATCAATTAATTCTTCTGGAATCTCTTGCAGAAATATAGAAGGGATTGTAACTTCTCTATTCCCTCCCCATAATCTTCTCTCTCTAGCATGAGTTAAAAATAGTCTTTCTTTAGCTCTAGTTAGTCCTACATAACATAATCTCCTCTCTTCTTCTAATAAGGATGGTGTATCAATAGATCTATAGCTAGGGAAAAGACCTTGCTCAAGTCCTGTTATGAAAACATTTTGAAATTCCAAACCCTTACTATTATGCAAAGTCATTAAAGTAACAGAGTTAGATACATTTTTTTTATTATCATCACTGTCAGTAGTTAGAGCAGCAGTAGCTAAAAAACCCTCCGCATCTCCATTCTCAGTTTCTTCCTCATATTGAATAGCAGCATTAACCAATTCTTGGAGATTGTTTCTTCTTTCCTCTGACTCATCAGTCCCACTCATTATTAATTCATTAAGATATCCACTTTTTTCTAAAATTAATTGTAAAAGTTGAGATGGCCCTGAATTCTCTACATAACAAGTTAATTCATTCATCAGTTCTGTGAATTGATTTATCCCTTTTGAAGATCTTCCTATAGTAGAGATTAAGCACTCTTTATTATTAATAACTTCCCACAAAGGTAATTCCAGTTTATTTGCTATTTCATTAAGTTTTTCTATCGTGGTTTTGCCTATACCTCTCCTAGGAACATTGATAATCCTTAAAAGACTAATATTATCTGCATTATTTATTAGAACTTTTAAATATGCAATAGCATCCTTTATCTCTTTGCGATCATAAAAACGTAATCCTCCATAAATGGTATAGGGAATTCTCCACCTAACTAAAGATTCTTCAATTACTCTTGACTGAGCTCTGGTTCTATATAAAATTGCGAATTTACTCCAATTTGGTGAATTGTTCTTACTACCTAAGCTTCTTATCTTACTCGTAATAGCTTCTGCTTCAGATATCTCATCATCACAGCTTATTAGTTTTAATGGCTCTCCATCGCTTTTGGTTGCTTTTAGTACTTTTTCTATTCTTTCAGTATTATTTTCAATTAATGAATTTGCTGCACTGAGAATATTTGATGTTGATCGATAGTTATTTTCTAATTTTATAATGCAATCACTTTTATCATTTGGTTTATTTTTAAAGTCTTCTTTAAAACCAATAAGTATTCTAAAATCTGCAGCTCTAAAGCTATATATACTTTGATCTGCATCACCAACAACAAATATTGATCTATCTTCCCATTCAAAGAATTGTTCTGAATCAGTATCCCCAGTGGTAATTAATTTAATGAGCTCATATTGGGTTCTATTTGTATCTTGATATTCATCAATAAGAATATGCATAAATCTTTTATGCCAATATTCTCTAACTTTATGATTTTGCCTTAATAAAAATACTGGTAATAATAAAAGATCATCAAAATCAAGAGCATTGTTTCTTGAAAGTGCAATTCTATATCTCATATATGCATCGGCAATAAGTTTATCGATTTGATTTTCAGATTTTTCTTCAAGTTCTTTAGGAGTTAAACATTGATTCTTTGCGTTGCTAATGGCCCATTTTATTTTTTTTGGGTTAAATTTTTTAGGATCTAATTGCATCTCTTTGGTAATAATCTCCTTTAAAAGAGTTTGAGAATCTGTTTCGTCATATATAGAAAATTGTCTATTCCATGAAAGGCCATCTGGATCTTTATATTTATCAATATCAAATCTTAATAATCTCGAAAATAATGAATGAAATGTTCCTATCCATAGGTCTTGTAATCTTTCTTGATGGATAACAGTTCTCAGTTGATTTTGATCAAATTCTTTTAATGTTGACCATGGCTGACCAAAGCGTATAGTTGCAAGCTCTTTTGCAAGTATGATTTCAAGTCTTTGTTTCATCTCTTTAGCCGCTTTATTAGTAAAAGTCACCGCTAAGATGTTGTAAGGATTTACGTTATTATTTTCAATTAAATTAGCTATTCTATGAGTAAGAGCTTTAGTCTTTCCACTGCCCGCACCGGCTACTACAAGTAATGGTCCATAAATATGGTTTACAGCTTTAAATTGTTCTTTATTAAGTGATTCAAAAAGGAAATTGTTTTGTGGAGACACAGTTTAAATTATTAAAAAAGGATTAACCTTCTACTCTTGAAGATGGGGGAGTTTCTAAACTTTTTAATATTATTTTTAATTCATTGATCTCAGAATTATTATCGATAATTTCTTTAGATAATTTATGGGGGATTTTTAGTTTATTACTTCTATTGATAATTTCATTTTCTAACCTTTCTTTATAGGAAGAAATCAATTTTTTTGATAATAGGATGTCTTGCTTATCCAAAATTTAGTTAATACTAATATGTGATTACCATAGCGTATTATTTAGTAAATTTAACTATATATAATTTTTTATAAATATCAAAGTTTAGAAATATTTTATTTTGTTTTTTTCATTAAGAAGAGTTGCTTTATCGCTTTGTTAAGGTTTAAAAATTAAAAGTTTGTACTATTGTTATAAAGTCTCTTTTAAATGAGTGACTGAAATTACTTCCGATTCAAAAGGATGTCAAATCTTAGCGATAATAAACTTTTTGCAAAACATCTTCAAATTTCAAATTTACTTGATAAGAATTTTGAAAGCATTCAAGAATTTGTAAATACTGCAAATACCAGGTTGGATGCAATTAATTCAATAACAAATAATTCACATGCTATTGCTGCAGATGCTGTTACAGCAATGATTTGTGAGAATGAGGATTCTTTAAATTCAAATAATTCAATAAATACTACAAGTAAAATGTCTGTTTGCCTGAGAGATGGTGAAATTATTCTTAGATATGTTACTTATTTATTAATTACTAATGATGAATCTATTTTAGAAAAAAGTTGCTTAAAAGATCTTAAAAATACTTATTTATCTTTAGGTGTTCCTATTCCTAATGCAATAAGGGTTGTAGAGCTGATTAGAGATGCAACTATATCTGATATAAAAAGCACAATGAATTTAACTGCTGAAAATAAAATTATAATGTCAAATTTAATTAAAGAAACTAGAATTTATTTTGAGAAAATAGTCAATTTACTCAAGTAATTATTTTTCTTATCTCGGTAGCATGTGATGTTTGCAAAATCCCCTTATTTATTTTGTTTTTAATAACTGAATATCTCGAGCGAACATTTTCAGTCAAAAACCAAATTTTTTCCTCACTTATTGTTGCATTATATTCAGAATAAATATTAAAAGTTCTACTTTCATCTATGTAATATCGAGAATATGAAGGGATTTGTTCAGCGTATCCTCTGTCTTTTATTAATATTCCTGTAAATTCATCTTTTGGAGCAAAAATTAAAAGGGTAATACTTTCTTGAGATTTATTTTCAGTTGTCCATTCACTAATAGATTTCCATGAAATTTTAACTGCGAAAGATGCATTTTGAGAAAATTTAAACCTATTTTTAATTTCTGATACCTCTTCACTCTTTATATTTTGATATGAAATTATTAAGCTACTATTAGTGTTTTCAAATTCTTGGAAAGCTAAGGTGTGTGAACTTCTTATGGATTTCCACTCACCAATACTTTTATCAATAAATTCTTTAATTGTTATTAAATTCTTCTTCAAGTTTTTCTTCTACTGAATGATCGGTTGCTTTTTGAATCATTCTTACCATTGAATCTATCATTAAATTTTTAGCAGAAGTTATTTTAGTTCCAGACGGTGTTGTTGATATTTGCTCTCCAGGACGTTTATAAGATGTCGGTCTATATTGAGTCATTAGTAAATTCAATTCTTTTTACAGTTACATATTCTTGCATAAATTTATACCATCAAGTTTTTTTTTTGCAAAATGTCATATCTTTTTAATCAAAATTAATTATTTCAAGATAATTTAGAAAAAATATTAATGGAAAAAATTAATGCTCTATAAAAAACTTCATAGAGAATAAAGTGGTGAGTGTCTAAAAATTAAATTATTTATATCAATACAAATATAATCCAGTAATTGTATTTCATATGTAATTACATCTGGAAAAATTTTTGAAATTATCTATTTGAGATGGAAACTCTTTTTTTTATTAAACCAGTAATTATGGCAAGACCGAACATCCCTATCATAGCAAAACCTATATAAACAGCATCAGCTAATCCTGCACCTACTGCAACAGCTACAGCATCAAATATTACAAGACATAGAAGTAAAGAAAAAGTAAATATTCGCCACTTGGTACCACCTAATCCTAATCCATAACTAAGAAAATCAAAAAGTCCTGTCATTAAGACCCCAGTCATTAAAAAGAAATTTCCCTCAAGTTGATTTTCATTAAAACTTTCAATTCTCTTCATTGCCTTATTCCCAACTAAGCGTTTAACAGGATCTCTCCCTAACTTTCTTGCGATTAGAAAAGCGATTTGACATGAGATGAAATCAGAAAAAAATATTGTTAAGTAGGCAGTTTTGAAATCAAGAACAGTTCCAGCAAGAATTGCATATGGAAGATTTGATATCACTGGAAAAATTGTACTTATACTTCTAAGAATAAATATTCCTATGGGCGCCCATGGCCCCATACTCTGAACAATTTGATTAATCTCTTCTTTCCATTCAACGACTATAAAATAGTAGAATAGAACTGCTGCTAATACGCATAGAGAAATTAATAGAAACTTTTTAAACTTCTTCATCTTTTAATATCTAAGTTGAATTGCTTTATAAACATCAAATAAGATAACACCATGCGTTAATATATCTTTAATATTGTTTTAGATTCTACCAAATATTTATAAACAACTAAAATATAAGAAATTTATTTTTTTATTTTTTAAAGCTATAAATTGGTTAATAGTTTTTACAGTAAATAATTAATTATTCATTATCAAAGCTAAATTTTTCTAGTAAGTATGATTAACTTTGAAAGTTTATAGTTGCTATGCTAATTGAAGGTTATCTATTCAATTTTGAAAACTTTTAAGATTGTATTTGCTTATCTTTTGATATTTTTAATTAATTTTCTTCCAGTAGAGGTGAATGCGCTTTCACATAATTGGGTTGGAGTCCCTCGAAGTAAGTATGGTGAGCAAGTATGGGATCAAAAAAGTATCCAAATTAATGAAGATGGGACTCGCAGAGTTTTGAGTAAATTTATACCAAAAACTAAAAGTGATATAACTAAAGATATTCTCTATACGATGGATATAAATTGCACTGAAAAGACTTTCAGAGATGTCGCTGTGGGAGCCAATGAGTTTAATGAATTTCAAAATATCAATGCAAAATGGAAATATCCAAACGGTGATAAACTTTTGTTAGGAGTGATAAATCAAGTTTGTAGTTTTGAAAAGTAAATGTATTATTTTCATCTTTTAGGACTTAATTCCAGGCTTCAAGTTTTATTAAATGCTTTTTTTTAAAGATTTCTTTAAATCTCTAATAAGCTATTTACTTTATCTTGAAATGTTTGTAACTTGTCAACTCTTGTATTTACTTTGATAGTTGTATAAATTCTGGGAGCCCCTTTTTGATGTATTTTTTCATGGCATTCTTTTACACATTTAAATACATCTTCCCAATCTCCCTCTATGGCGGTTCCATTTGGCCCAATTTGATGTGTTAAATTAAAACTTTCAATAATTCTCTTACATTCTTTAATGTAAGGAGATAAGGAAGTTCCAACACCTAATGGAACTAGGCATAAATCTATACTTACAAACATAATAAGCTAGCCTTGCAATTAAACTACAGCTATTTTAAATCCAGTTTAACTGTTGAATGAGCTGATTTAATAATCATAAGTTATGAGAAATATTTTTCAGTTAATCTAAGTCTTCAGGAATAACTTGTTTAGCTTTTTAATGTGACCAAATTTTAATCTATTTTCCTGTTAGGATCTAGTTCTTTCATCAATTTTTCCCATTTCTGTACTGAAGCAATAATTCCTTTAAAATCATCAGGAAAATGCTCTCTCATTATTGGTTTGATGGTGAGTGAAGCTGGCCAACCTGAATCTACTTTAAAATAAACTTCCTTTTTTTCCAATATGACAATATGCGGAAATGGTATTGGATTTTTATTTTTCCCTTTTTTATATTCAGCCGTATATTTAGATTTTCTTGTCATTTTTTTAATTCACTGTTGTTTTCATTTTATAGAAACTTTTTTCACATCTCAAAACGATTCCTTTAGATACTCTTGGCATAGAGGGCATATAGGTTTTCAAGATTAAATATACTGGGAAGACACCTTTAATTAAAAAGACTAACTTGTTCTTTTTCTCAATAATAAAGTTCAGTGGAAGCTTAGGCATAGTATTCTTTTATTCAATAAATCAAGTATTTTCAGACTTTTACTTTAGCTTATCTAATAATTTATTTTGAGGAGCAAATATTTTTTATAGAAGTTGAATTTTCAATATTATATTCAATGTTAAATTATGGAATATATCAATAGTTACTTTCATATTTAACTTGTTTTTCATTCACATTCCTAAAATTATTCTCATTAAAATGCTCTTTTATACTTTTTCAGAAAACATTTGCCTTCCCTTAAAAGATTGCTATGACTAATTTATCTCACAAAAAAGCACCCCAGAGGGGGTGCCAATTTGTCCCCATTCAGATAAAGAATAGAGGTGCCAGGACCCAGATTTGAACTGGGGACACGGCGATTTTCAGTCGCCTGCTCTACCAACTGAGCTATCCCGGCCTTATTAATACTTTAGATAGTGAATGTAATTTGCGGAACCCCTTTTCAATAAATTGTTTATTAATTATGTTTATTTGAAGAAAAATTAAATAATTGATTTATAAATTTTTAGCCATCATAGTTTAATGCAATGAGTGCTGATCCAAATGAAGTTGATTTATTGGAGTTGATTATAGGAACTTTAAGTATTTTCTCTCTAATCGATTTCCACTGAGGGTTTTTTGAACCACCTCCTATCGTAATAATTTTTTTTGGAAAAGATCCAGAGAGAATTTCAAGTTTTCGCCATCCTTTTAATTCAATCTTTGCTAAACCTTCAAGTAATCCATGTAGAAATAATGCATCGCTAACTGGTCTTGGTTTCATTATAGGTTTTAAGTATGGATCATCAGTTGGGAATCTTTCTCCTTGAGAGTTTAAAGGGAGATAATTAAGATTCGTTTTTTTTCTTGGATTTATTTGTTGACTTAATTCTTTAATTTCTACATCAGAGAAAAATTTTGATAAAACTCCACAGCCAGCATTAGAAGAGCCTCCGCATATCCAATCATCATTAAGTCTGTGCATTGTAATTCCAGGATGGGTAAAAGTTTTTTTAATTATTTTTTTTAAAACAATCGTAGTTCCTAATATTGTCAATCCTTCATTTTCTTTGATTTGAGCAGCAATAAATGCGGCATTTGAATCAGTTGTTCCAGAAATTAATAAAAGATGTTCGCTGGTTCCAAGTAAATTTGCGATTGATTGATTGATTTTTCCTAAAATACTTCCACTTTTCTTAATTACTGGCACGAACTTTTTTAAAGAAAATGATTCAAAACTTTTAGGCCATGATTTGTTTGTAATATTCCAACCAAGTTTTACATTATTACCTTCTTCGCCGAATCTCCAGTCATTTAAAAACCATCCTGATATCCAATCTGATTGATGTCTTAAAATAATATCTTCTCCAAAAGTATCGATTAAATTTATCGCTTTTGCCAAGCTGCTATAAGGATTATTTAAGAATTTATCTGCCCCAACAATTAAATTTAGTTTTTTTAAATTTGAAGTACAAGCTTCGTTATAAGGTATTGAATTTCCTAAATTGACGCCATTTGGTTGACATGGTACGAGTGTACCTGAAGTTCCAGAAATAGATAACCTTAACAAATTTATTTTTATTTGAATTGGTATTCTTTCAAATAATTTAATACAAGAATTTATCCATCCTTCTGGATTTTTAAATTCGCAATTATACTTACAAGAATCTTCAAAAATGATTTCTTTGGAATAATTTATGATAGATATTCTGGCACCGCTAGATCCAAAATCTAAACCCCCAAAATATTCATTAGTCATAAAATAATTTTGGAATAATTTTCAGCAAATTTTATTAAATTTTTTGCCTTTTCATCTACATTTTCCCACGGTAAAGATAAATCTTCTCTCCCAAAATGTCCATAAGCTGCAGTCTTAACAAAAAAATCTCCACCCATTTTCTTTGGTAAATTTCTTAAATCAAATTCCTCTAGAATTGAGGCAGGCCTTAGATCAAAATTATTTTTAATAATCTCAATTAAATCTGACTGAGAATATATTCCAGTTCCAAAAGTTTCTATAAGTATTGATATTGGATTAGCCACACCAATTGCGTAACTTAGTTGAACTTCAGCTTTTTTAGCAAATTTTGCTTTGACAATTGATTTCGCAACGTATCTTGCAGCATATGCTGCTGATCGATCAACTTTTGTAGGATCTTTCCCTGAGAAAGCTCCTCCACCATGCCTTGCATAGCCTCCATAAGTATCAACAATAATTTTTCTACCAGTTAAACCTGCATCACCTTGGGGTCCTCCTACTACAAATTTTCCTGTAGGATTAACGAGAAATCTTGTCTTCCCTTTCTGAGGTTTTATTTCTAAGTCATGAGTAGCTGGAATTACTACTTTATCCCAAAGATCTCTGGTTATTTTTTCTCTTATTTCTTTCTCATTTGTTATTCCTTCTACTTCAGAAAGATGTTGTGTCGAAATTAAAATTGTGTTGATAGAATCTGGTTTGTCTTCTTGATAATTAACACTAACTTGAGTTTTCCCATCAGGTAAGAGATATTTAAGTATATTTTCATGTCTAATTTTTGATAGTTGTCTAGCTAATCTATGTGCCAAGCTAATTGGTAAAGGCATTAGCTCAGGTGTCTCATCGCATGCATAGCCAAACATTATCCCTTGATCGCCTGCTCCAATATTATTTTTGGCATCATCGTTGTTATCGTCAGCTTCATCTACTCCTTGGGCGATGTCAGGAGACTGTTCATCCAAAGCTACTAAGACGGCACAGCTATTTGAGTCAAAACCTCCTGCCTTAAATCCCTTATACCCAATTTGATCAATGACATTTCTTGCTATTTTGATGTAATCAACTTTTGCTTTAGTTGTTATCTCTCCTGTTAAGAGACAAAGTCCAGTATTTACTACTGTCTCACACGCTACTCTGCTGTAAGGATCTTGGTAAAGAAGAGCATCAAGAACTGCATCACTTATTTGATCACATATTTTATCGGGATGCCCTTCTGTCACTGATTCAGAAGTGAAAACAAAGTTGCTCATTTTATAATTTATTAATAGAAGTTAGATTAACAAAATAGTTAGTTATAATTATTTTATCGAATTTAATTTTAACGCTTTAGAGTATTTATATAAGATCTATAATTTTTTTTATTAATAATAATTTCTTTAATATGTTTAAATAAAAAATTGATTATTCATTCTCTGTTGCTGTTGTAGCTAATTGTTCTTCATTCTCATCAGTTTGTTCAAATAACATTTGCTTATATTTTGCAGCCATTTCTTCTGCTTTATTAAATACTTTTTGAGGGTCTGTAAGCATATCACCAGGTTCAGGTTCTAACGCTTTTGTAGATAGTGAAATTCTACCTCGCTCAGAATCTAAGTCTATTATCATAACTTTCATATGATCATTAACGTTTAAAACATTATGTGGAGTTTCAATATGCTCATGACTAATTTCAGAAATATGAAGTAATCCACTAACTCCACCAATATCAATAAATGCTCCATAAGGTTTAATTCCTTTCACAGAGCCCTCAACCACTTCCCCAACTTCTAATCTATTCATTTTCTTCTCAACTAATGCTCTTCTATGACTTAGTACTAATCGGTTTCTTTCTTCGTCAACTTCTAAAAATTTTAAAGGCAAATATTCCCCCTCAAGGTCTTCTTTAATTTTACGTGCACTAATATGTGATCCAGGTATAAAACCTCTTAAACCTTCTACTCTTACAAGAGCACCGCCTCTATTCGTTGCAAAAACTTCAGAATAAATAGTTGCATCCTCTTTTTGCAATTGTCTAACTCTTTCCCAGGCTCTCTGGTATTCAATTCTTCTGATTGATAACGCAAGCTGCCCATCTTCGTTCTCTTCAGTCATTATAAAGAATTCTCTTGTCTCAGAGGGCTGTAACACATCGCTTAATCCCTCGACTCTATTTATAGAGACTTCTTGCACTGGCATAAATGCAGCAGTTTTTGCTCCAATATCTATCATCGCACCCTTGGGTTCGAGTGCGAAAACTGTTCCTTTTACAAGATCTCCTGGCTTGAAGTTATAGTCATACTTTCCTAACAAAGAAGCAAATTCCTCTTGAGTAAAACCAGCATTCTCTAAGTCATTATTTCTTCTACTAGAGGAATCGTCTGCAGAAGGTATATCTTTGTCTTTGTAAGATAATTCAGGACTTGCAATAGTACCTTGGTTTGTTTCATCCTCTTTTAAATCTAATGTGTTTATTTCACCAATTGTGTCAGCTGATGTCTCGGGAGAATTTTCGTTCATTTGATTTGAGCAGTCTACCTTTGGTAGTGAGAAAGGGGTGTATTCAACCTGCAATTTAAATACACTAGTTAATCTAAGTATTCTACACTTAAATATGCTTAATTTTAGAGAATTGAAGCTAATTCATTCTTGGAAGTGTTTTTCAAAGATTGAAGTGTCGCGATAAAATCCTTAACTCCATTGAATTTTCTATAAACTGATGCAAATCTTATGTAGGCAACCTCATTTTCATTTCTAAGATTATCAAGAATTAATTCTCCAATCTCCGAAGATTTAATATCTTTATTAGAGTCTTGAATAATTTGTGATTCTATTGAGTCAACAAAATTAAGTATTGATTCGCTTGAAAAGGTCGTTTTCTCGCATGCACGTGATATTCCTTGAATTAGTTTATCTTTATTAAAAAGTTCTCTACTACCATCTTTCTTAATAACTGCTATTGGTATTGATTCAATTCTTTCATAAGTCGTAAATCTTGAACTGCAATTTAAACATTCTCTTCTTCTTCTTACACTTTTACCAGTATCAGCAGATCTAGATTCTAAAACTCTGCTATCTGTATTTTGACAATTTGGGCACTGCATCTAGTCAAATCATTGAGAGTTCACCCTAATACTAGTAAATTTTGAATGTAATGAAAAGTTTCCATAAAAAAACCTCACTTATATTAAGTGAGGTTTTTTTTATTACCTATCTTTTTGATCCCATTTGGGAGGATCTCTAAAGGCTACGGCAAAGAATAAAGTAACTACTGCGAGAGTTAAAATTAGTACGTAAGCAAATGCTTCCATAAGAAAATAAATAAATAATGTTAATTAAACCTTTCCAGGTATTCTTCTTGTGGTCTCATCACCAAGCTTCTTGAAAAGACCAAATTCGACTTGATCTCCAAAATCTGCAGAAATTCCTGCAAATCTTTCTCTGTATAAAGTTCTTGAAGCATGCCACCAATGACCAAATAAGAAGAGCAAACCAAAACATAAATGTGCATAAGTGAACCATGCTCTTGGGGAGCTACGAAAGACTCCATCTGATTTGTATGTTTCCCTATCAAATTTAAAAGCTTCACCGAGTTGAGCTTTTCTAGCTAATCTTTTTACTACAGCAGGGTCAGTAAATGTTTGACCATTTAGATCACCACCATAAATTGTAGCTGTAATACCAGTTTGTTCGAATGAATACTTAGCTTCAGCTCTTCTAAATGGAATGTCAGCTCTAACGTTACCTTCTTTGTCTTCAAGTATAACTGGGAAGTTTTCGAAGAAATTAGGAATTCTTCTTACTTCAAGTTCATTACCCTCTTTATCTTGGAAGGAAATATGACCTTGCCAACCTGTAGGTAAGCCATCGCCATTTACTAGTGCTCCCACTCTGAAAAGTCCACCTTTAGCTGGACTATTGCCTACGTAGTCATAAAAAGCAAGTTTTTCAGGGATTGAAGCATAAGCTTCTTCCTTTGAAGCGCCGTTATCAATAGCTGTTTGGACTCTTCTATTTATTTCTGTTTTGAAGTAACTTGAGTCCCATTGATATCTTGTAGGACCAAATAGCTCAATAGGAGTTGTTGCTGAGCCGTACCACATGGTTCCAGCTACAACAAATGATACAAATAAAACAGCTGCAAGAGCACTCGCTAAAACACCCTCAAGACTTCCAAGCTTCAGTGCTTTGTATAGTCTTTCTCCTGGTCTATTAGTGATATGAAAAATTCCCCCAATAATTCCCATGAGGCCAGCGGCAATATGGTTAGCAACTATTCCTCCAGGGTTAAAGGGATTAAATCCTTCTGCTCCCCATGATGGTGCAACTGGTTCCACATGACCAGTTAGTCCATATGGATCAGAGACCCATATACCAACGTTTGCACAATGAAAAGCTCCAAATCCGAAGCATGTTAAACCAGCTAAAAGTAAGTGAATCCCAAATATTCTTGGTAAGTCAAGAGCTGGTTCTCCTGTCCTTGAGTCTTCCCAAAGATCTAAGTCCCAGTATGTCCAATGCCAAATTGAAGCGAGCATTAAAAGTCCGCTAAAAACAATATGGGCAGCGGCCACACCTTCAAAACTCCAAAAACCTGGATCAACGCCAGTTGCTCCGGTGATATCCCAACCGTTCCAACTACTAGTAATTCCTAGTCTTGCCATAAATGGCATAACGTACATACCCTGTCTCCACATTGGGTTAAAAACAGGGTCTGAGGGGTCAAAGATGGCCAATTCATAAAGGGCCATAGAGCCGGCCCAGCCGGCTAATAATGCAGTATGCATGAGATGCACAGCAAGTAGACGACCTGGGTCGTTAATAACTACTGTGTGAACTCGATACCAGGGCAATCCCATCGGTCAATTCTTTATAGAGATGCTGTTTATACAGCTAAACATCATGATAGTAAGGGTTTTTTTACTAGTTCAGTGGATTTTGTAATTAATTAAATTATTTTGTAAGATTCCTGTTAAACCTTTGTGCAACATGCTTTTAGCTAAATAAGTAAGAAAATATTGTTAACATTTTGGTCACAATTCTCAAAGTTTCACCACTAAATATTGCAAAAAAACAAATATTTACAACAATATTATTAATAAAATTTTTACGAAAATCTTCTAAACCTTTAAGTAATTAAAAAATTAAAACTTTTAAGCAAATCCCAATATTTTATTTAGAAAAGTTACCTTAAAATTTTTAAATTCATAATTCAAAAAAAATTTGATATTAACTTGAAAATTGTTTAAGACTGTTAATGAGTTGAAGTTCTTTATTGATTTTTCCACTTTAAATACATTTAACTGTTTATAGTTTAGTTATCAATTTGATCTTATTTAAATGGAAACAACAAATTTTGGATTCGTTGCTAGTTTACTTTTTGTCGGAGTACCAACGATTTTTTTAATCGGATTATTTATATCAACTAGCGATGGAGAAAAATCAAGTTTTTACTCAGATTCAAGTAAAGGTAGACTTGGACCAAAGCCCAAAAATTAGAACTTGTTCTGTTAATGCATGAAATTCCCACAAAAGATCTTTTTTTGTGGATTGCAGATATTCAAAATAGTAGAAAAGATATTGATGATCTCTATATATTGCTTGATTTATTAGGGGGTATTTCTAAATCTGATTTATTGCTATTAAAAATAAATTCACAAGAGAAAGTTTATTTAAAAATAGATTTTCTTTCTCTTAAGAAAAAATGGTTAGAACATGTTCAACTTTCTAAACCAATTCAATATGTATGTGGTAGTTCCTACTGGCGAAATTTTAAATTTGACATAACTTCTGATGTTCTAATTCCGCGAGTAGAGACCGAGCAAATTGTTGAAATAGCTTCAGATATTGTTGGTATTAAAGAAAAAAAAATAATTTTTGCCGATTTAGGTACAGGCTCAGGGGCTATTGCAATTTCTTTAGCTTTAAAGTGCACAAAATGGAAAGGATTGGCAACTGATATAGATATTAATGCACTCCAAATAGCTAAGAAAAATTATAAAAAATTCTCTTTAAACTCAAACGTAAACTTTTATTGTGGTAACTGGTGGAAACCTTTAACACATTATGCTGGAATGATTAATTTAGCCATCTCCAATCCACCTTATATTCCAAGAATTGTTTATGAAAGATTACCTTCTTCAGTGATAGATTTTGAACCCAAGAAAGCTTTGTATGGAGGAGAAGATGGTTTATCTCATATAAAGCAAATTATTTTAGATGCTCCAAAGTTTCTCGTAAAAGGTGGTTGGCTTATCTTAGAAAATCATTTTGATCAATCTAAAAAAATTAAAAATTTATTGCGAAAATATGGTTTTGATTCCTTGAAGACTATCAATGATACATTTGGTATTGGAAGATTTACAATTGGAAGATATAAATAGATTAATTCAAATTTTCATTGCGTATGAAAATAATTAGCGAAATCGAAGCTCTTGAAAATTTAAAAATAGGCAAACCTATCATATTCCAGACTGATACTCTCCCAGCAATTGGTTGTATGCCAAAATATTCTGAGATGATTTATAAGATAAAAAAACGAGATAAAAATAAGGCATTAATTTTAATGGGATCGCAAATTCAGCAAGTTTTAGATTATGTCGATAATGATGCAAGAGATGATTTTCAAAAAATTGCAGAAAAGTTTTGGCCTGGTCCTCTCACTTTAATAATACCTATAAATAAAAATAAAAATTTAAATTTTATTTCTAGTGCGAATACTTTAGGGATTAGGATTCCTGATTCTTTAACTGCAAGATCTCTAATATTTGAAACTGGTCCTTTGGCTACTTCAAGCGCTAATATTTCTGGATTAGATACATCTTTTGATGCTGAATCAGTATCTAATGATTTACCAGAAGTTGATATCTTAGGACCAATCCCTTGGAAAAAATGTAGTGGAATCGGAAGTACAATAATATCTTGGGCAAAAGAGGGAAAATGGAAATTAGTTAGGGAAGGACATATCCCTATCTCTAAAATCATATAAATGAATTCACTAATTTTTTTTATTATTTTGTTGCAATCATTTGTTTATTGGATAATAAGGCCCCTCTCTGAATTTTTAATAAGTATTTTTGAAGTCCGAATATTAGTAATTATATTATTAATAATTTTTTCTTTTTTGTTTAGTGGAAATCAAGATTAAAAAATATGCCGGCTAACAGATTTGAACTGATGACCTTCGCTTTACAAAAGCGCTGCTCTACCGCTGAGCTAAGCCGGCACAAAATCTATATTACATAAAGATTGGTAATTTTAAGAAATTTATTTTTATTTATTTTTTTTTTCATTTTTTTTTAATTGTATTTCTCCAGAAAGTGTTCTTTTGATGGGTAGATTTGCAACAAGAGCAGTCATTCTGTTTTCAGTTTCTAAACTTACAGCAACCTCATCAAAATCAATTTCAACATACTTTGCTACTACATCTAGGATTTCTTTTCTCATCTTATCAAGAAGATCAGTTGATAATGAACTCATATCAACTCTGTCATGTGCCAAGACAAGTTGAAGTCTCTCTCTCGCTGTATTGGCACTTGCAGTTTCTCTACCTAATAATTTGTTAATAAGGTCACGAAGAGTCATTTTTTAAAAAATCTTGGTTTGCATTAGTTTTATAAACTTATCTTTAAAGCTTTTGTTTGTTTTGTTTGGATCTATGACAGGAACATCTTCTCCTATAAGTCGTTGAGAAATATTTAAATAACATTTTGATGCTGGAGATTTTTTACTACTTAAAGTTAATGGTTCTCCTCTATTTGTGCTTATGATAACTTTTTCATCTTCTAATACTATTCCTAAAAGTGGTAAAGAAAGTATTGAAGTAACGTCTTCAATGGAGAGCATTTCTTGATTAGCCATCATAGTTGGCCTTACTCTATTTACTACTAGCTGTATGGGATTAATATCACAAGTGTTTAAAATTCCAACAACTCTATCTGCATCTCTAACAGCTGATAATTCTGGATTAGTAACTACTATTGCTTCTTTAGAGGCTGCAAGAGCATTTTTAAAACCATCTTCTACACCCGCAGGACAGTCAATAAGTACATATTCAAATTTTTCACTTAGTAAATTACTTATTGTCTTCATATCTTCAGGTTTCATCCAATCAAGCATTCTTGGATCTCCTGCTGGTAACAATGCTAAATTTGGTTCTTGTTTATGTCTCACTAAGGCTTGATCTAGGCGGCAATTTTTGTCTAGAACATCTTGTGCTGTATAAATTATTCGATTCTCAAGTCCTAAGAGCAAGTCTAGATTTCTTAAACCAAAATCTGCATCAAGAACAGCAGTTGATGCTCCAGTGTTAGCTAAAGCAATCCCAAGATTTGCTGTCAAGGTTGTTTTCCCTACGCCACCTTTACCTGAACAGATTAAAATAGTGCGATTAGTTTTCGCCAAGATAAATTTAAAGTTTGAATTGATAATAAGTTAAATTTTTCATATAAAAAATAAAAAAAATTAAGTAAATCTAAAGTTGTTGTATGTAATTAATTTATTTTTCAAAATCTTGCTTTATTTTAAGATTTTATTATTAACGGTTTGATAACTATTTTACCCCTCTCAAGAAGAGCAATTTCTGGATAATTATTTTTAGGTTTTTCTTTCGGACCTATTGCTACTGTCTCATTAATCCTTAATTGAAGAGCATTTAAATATAATGAAGAGATTGTTGATTCGTCATTACCGTTTTTCCCAGCAAATGCGACACCACATAATTTCCCCCAAACATAAATGTTCTTTTTGGCTGATATTTGTGCTCCAGGATTTACATCTCCCATTATGAAAAGATGTCCATTTGAAGATATTTGATCTCCTGAACGTACCATCCCAAAATGCGTTAAGTCTTTGTTGTTATCTTGCTTCTCATTTGAAGTATTAAATTTTTCAAAATTTTTTTTAGAAAAAATTCCACTTATTTTTAAAGATTTTGCTGAGATGATTGATTCTCTTGAGGATGAATAAATAGTTATTAATTTGACATTTAAGTTTAGTAATAACTCTTTCAATTCTAATAATTCGATACAAGAGATATTTTTTTCGTAACAAAATAAAGTAGCACTTTTTTTTTTATATGAAGAATCAATTTGAGATATAGCTTTATTTAATCCTGTTATCGATTCTGAATAAAAACAATTAATAAAATTATCATTGTCTCTGATGTGTAAATGCATTTATATTTTCTCCTTTAATTTCATAATTTCTTTTGAGATATCTTCTTGGATACATGAAGGGAATATTAATAAAGAATTTTCTTGATTTTGGATAAGAATGTTTATTAACTCAGATTCTTTATCCAAATCTTTTAAAGTATTACCATTCCAAACTTTTAACGAATTATTTGATTTAAATCCATTAAATTTTTTTTCTTTAATTCCACAAAATAAAGTTGGGTCAAGGTTTAATTTATCAACCTTTTGTCTTGCGAAAGCAAGCAATTTAAGTTTATCGATATTGCATAAACAATTTATATTTACTGCTTTTAGTAGATTTCTATTTATAAACATTTCGCAGAGTGTTGATACAGGCTTTGGAGCTTCATCTTTCCATTTGTTCAAATGGTAATAAAGCCTGATATCATCATTAGATAAGAAATCTTTAATATCAAGCGATTTAGCGGAAAAGATCCAGCTTCTCAGACATTCATCAATCCAAATTTTATTTTTAAATTCACTTCTAATCTTCTTAAAAATATTTTCTAAAATCCAAGTGCATATCTCATTAATCCTATGATTGTAAATAGTTCTATACATAATATTTCTCAATATTAAAAAATGCTCAATGGCTATAATACCTTTTGGCTTTATGGCAATCCCTCCATCTGGAGAGAATGTAAGAGCGGAAATAATTCTTTCTAAATCAACTAAACCATATTTTGTTCCTGTGTTATAGCTATCTCTTAATAGATAATCCAATCTGTCACAATCAATTTCGCTACTAATTAAGGTTTTTAAAGGATTGGATATTAAATTTTTAGAGGAAAATAATTCACCAATTTTTTTTGGTAGGTCTACATCATATTTTCTTAGAATTGAATTGATAGGACTATAGTTGTTTATTAAAAATTTTGACCAGTCTTCATGATTATGATTGAAGACGTTCTCACTTGTGTGACTAAGAGGACCATGTCCAACATCATGTAAAAGTGCTGCTCCATATAATGCGAATTTATGAGCTTCAAATTTAGGGTCAATTTCTACAAGTCTTTTATAAATTTTTCTTGCAACACAAAATACACCTATAGAATGAGTAAATCTGCTTGACTCCGCTCCATGAAACACTAATGATGCTGTTCCAAGCTGTTTAATTCTTCGTAGTCTCTGAAAAGCATCAGTTTCTATTAATTCCATAATCATCACCTCCTCATCCTTTGAACTATCTATCAATATTTCTTTATGAATAGGATCATGAAAAATTCTTTTTTTGTACATATATGGAAGTATCTTTAAAATTTAATTTACAAATTCATCTTTTTCTGAAGATTCAGTTATTTCATTGTAATTTTCAATTAGATCCTTAGTAGACTTTTCATCGATTTTATCTAATATAGAGTTTAAATAAATTTCAGAATCCTTTACCCATTTATCATCTGAACTTCCGAAATCTTTTGCTTCTGAATAATCTAATATTTTATCTGGAATAATTCCTCTTCCTTGAATATTATTCCCATTAGGTGTTAGGTAACTCGCAACAGTTATTGCTATTCCGCTATCTTCGCTTAAGCTTTTCAAGGATTGAATTAATCCTTTCCCATATGTTTGTTTCCCTATAAGAGCAGACCTTTTGTTATCTTGCAATGCCCCTGCAAGAATTTCACTCGCGCTAGCTGTACCTTTATTAACGATTGTTACCATTGGTCCATCGAAAAAGATATTTTTATCTGATATTATCGTATCTTTTATTCCTTCTCTATTCTTAGTCTCAACTACAAGTTTTTCTTTCAAGAATGAATCTGCAACTGCTATACCTGAACTAACAAGGCCTCCAGAATTATTCCTAAGATCAAGAATTATTCCTTCTACTTCTTTCTCCTTCAGCTCTTGAAGTGCTTCCTCAATTTTTTTTGGAACACTCTCACTGAATTGAGTAATTCTCAAATAACCCAGTGTATGCGATTCATCTCTTAGCCTTTTGGTTCTTACTGGCCTAAGATCAACCGATCTTCTCTCAAGATCTATTTCTTTAATTTCTCCAGCATCATTTGAAATTTGTACCAGAACCTTAGAACCTTTTTCGCCTCTAAGTTTAGAAGCTGTATTAGCAAGACCAAGTTCTATCGCTGATTGACCATCAACTGTTTCAATAAAAAATCCAGAAGCTATTCCAGCATCCTCTGCGGGAGAACCAGCTAATGTCGATATTACTTTAATTTTCCTGTTAGTTTCATCTACCCCTAGTTGTAAACCTACCCCATTTATTTCGCTACCTAAATTACTTGACTTTAGCAATTCATAATCCTTTGGTCTGAGAACTCTTGTATAAGGATCTTCGAGAGGTTTTAGCATCTCCTCAATAGCGGAATATGCATCTTCAGTAGTTTCTATAGATTTTTGTAAAGTTTTTTGTCTTATTTTTTTCCATTGAATTTCATTAAAAATTTCGGGTTCATAATATCCTTCATTCACTAATGTCCAAGCATCAAGAACAATCTGTTTGCTGTCACTTAGGGCGTAGGCACTAGAAAAACTAAAAAAAGTTGTAACAAAAAATGTGATCAAAGAAATTATGATCCATTTTTTTAAAAATAAAAATTTGTTAAAAGTTGATGGCATTGGGTTAAGTGTTAACACCAAATTAGTGATTTTTAAGTAAGCTCCTAATATCAAAGCTTTTTATTGGATGGCGAATTCTTCATCCGTTTATGATTGGTTTCAAGAAAGACTTGAAATTCAAGACATAACTGACGACGTAACTTCAAAGTACGTTCCCCCACACGTAAACATTTTTTATTGTTTAGGAGGCATAACATTAGTATGCTTCTTAATTCAATTTGCAACTGGTTTTGCAATGACTTTTTATTATAAGCCTACTGTAACGCAAGCTTATAATTCTGTGAGTTATTTGATGACCGATGTTAGTTTTGGTTGGTTAATTAGGTCTGTACATCGTTGGAGTGCTTCAATGATGGTCTTAATGTTAATTCTTCATGTATTTAGAGTTTATTTGACTGGAGGGTTCAAAAGGCCCCGCGAGCTAACTTGGGTTACAGGAGTTGTAATGGCTGTCATAACTGTTGCTTTTGGTGTTACTGGTTATTCTTTACCTTGGGATCAAGTTGGATATTGGGCGGTAAAAATTGTATCAGGCGTTCCTGCTGCAATACCAATTATTGGAGATTTTATGGTAGAACTTCTCAGAGGAGGAGAGAGTGTTGGTCAGTCAACTCTCACTCGATTTTATAGTCTACATACATTTGTTTTGCCTTGGTCATTAGCTGTATTTATGCTTATGCATTTTCTAATGATTCGTAAACAAGGTATTTCCGGCCCACTTTAAAACTTATAATATTTAAATAACCAAAATTTAAGTAAAATATGTCTACTTTAAAAAAACCTGATTTATCCGACCCCAAACTAAGAGCTAAACTGGCAAAAGGCATGGGTCATAACTATTATGGGGAACCAGCTTGGCCAAATGATTTACTTTACATATTTCCAGTCGTTATTCTAGGCACTATAGCTTGTGTAGTTGGTCTTGCTGTTTTGGACCCTGCCATGCTTGGAGATAAAGCTAATCCATTTGCTACTCCTCTTGAGATTTTACCTGAGTGGTATTTATATCCTGTTTTTCAGATTTTAAGAGTAGTACCTAATAAATTACTTGGAATTGCTTTGCAAACTCTGATCCCTTTAGGTTTGATGATTTTACCTTTTATTGAGAATGTAAATAAATTTTCCAATCCATTTAGGAGGCCAGTAGCTATGGCAGTTTTTCTTTTTGGAACTTTTCTAACTATATATCTCGGAATTGGGGCATGTTTGCCAATTGATAAATCTTTAACTTTAGGTTTATTTTGATTATCAAATATTAAGTATATTTATATCTTCTTTACTTTCTCTTAGGAAGTGATGCATTAGAAGAAAACCAACAATTGTCCATGTTTGATATGTTCTAGATTGCTGTCCCACCCAGGTTCCTGTCGGCCCATCAAAATATTCTGCCCACTCTTGTTTTGGTAGTTGATTTAATTGACACCAATAACATTCCTCGATCAAAGAACTCATCTCCTCCATTAAAATTACATCCTCTGTTGGGAACCTTTTTTGGTGTAAAAGCACAGATGCGGCAAAAAACCATAATAAGCTTGGCCAATGACCGCCGTTATGATAACTCCATGGCCAGTTTTTGGGGTCTGAGCCTGTTTTATTTTGCCATTCCTCTACATCCATATGCGGATGACAAATCCTCATTGGCATTTGAGCCATTAAATGATGCCTGTTATGTAATACCAATCTAAATAATGCTCTTTGTTCTGGAGCAGGTAATACACCAAACATACAAGCTAAAGAATTACCAAGGCTATAAAATCTAAAATCTGGCCTGCCTGTTCTAATATTTCCAATTAAGTATCCCCCTCTATTCTCCAGCCAATCTTGCAACCATGATGGAACAACTTGAGGCTGTACATTAAATTCATTAAAATGTTGATCATCTCCATATTGCTCAGTAGGTCTTCTCCTCAAAATTTGCATTGTTTTGCTGGTAACCCAATAATGTTTAAGAAGAAATCTTTTCAAATCCTCTACCCATTGCCTAGTAAGAATTAAACGTTGATCTAATAATCTACTTACATGATCTTCCCTACTCAATTCCATCAGGTTAATGCAACTTTTGAGGCAACCATGAAGTAAAACTTCAACTTCTAGTGGTGCACCCCACACATCCATTGGTCTGTCAATCATGAATGCACAATCTGGGACAAATAAAACTGGGGTACCCTCTAATGTTGGGTGCAATACTAGATCAAGTAGCAGTTGAATACCTCTTTGAACACTTTGACTTTTCCCAAATGAATAATCTCCACTCTTGTTTACATAAAACCAACATAATATTGGCCACCATAAACTTGCATCTGCAGAAGTAATTCTGCCAATTGATCTTTGACCATAATCGCCAATCAATTTCCCTCCCTCTTCAATAAAGCTTGTTGGGAAAACACCTCTTGTTTGATAACTGGTGCTTTGAAGTTCTAAACAAACACTTAAAAATTTTTTTACTATTTCATATCTTTTTTGAGTTATGAGATATATCATTACCGGAACATTATCTCTTAAAAAGATTTCCCCGTAGTTTAACTTTAAATTTTTTGTTGGATGTTCTAGAGCAGCAACACTCCCCACTATTTCGCCAGAAATTTCTACAAGTGTTTTTTCAAAGTGTTCTTTTGCTTTTGTTACAATTTTGTCTTCATCAGAACTTGGCCGAACTCTTAAATTTTTTTGACTAAATCTTTCTGCCATTTTGCTGGAATTCCTACTATTTACAGCCTAGTTCGTTAATCAAAAATGAGCAGTTCAAAAAAATTAATAAAAAATATTTATTAAATGGTTGCACAAACATAGATTAATGGTCTAAGATTTTCTTCTGGGCAGAAATTTAGTTTTTTGCACAACTCATAATTTAATCTAGAAGTCTATTCTTAGAAAAAACGTTGAGATGTTTGAAAATTTCGATTAACTCTTAATTTTCAGCCAGTAGAGGGTTTTCCCTCAAATTGTTTAGTTAAATTTTTAATTAAACATTGCACCTAGAAAATTTAAAACTTAGGAACTGATGCTTTTATTGCGTCGATTTTGTTTGGATTTTATTTTCAATCGATTGAGATGTTCATGCAATAAAGGTGTGAGGTCCCGTCAAAAATATAAACAATGTCTTGAATCGCTGACTTAAACTTTAAGTCATTTTTCTAGACGAACGGATCTGAGATCTGGAAAGTCATTCTTGCAGTCGCATGAATGCACTCTTGAATCCTTAAATCACTTAAGGATGCTGATACTAAATCTAGTAATTTAATTTACGTATTTAGGCAAGGCAAAGCAAATTGAGTAGATATTCTGCAATAGGATTTGTGACACAACGGAGAGTTTGATCCTGGCTCAGGATGAACGCTGGCGGCGTGCTTAACACATGCAAGTCGAACGGACCTTCGGGTTAGTGGCGGACGGGTGAGTAACGCGTGGGAATCTGCCCTCAGGAGGGGGATAACGGTTGGAAACGACCGCTAATACCCCATATGCCGATAGGTGAAATGAATTTCGCCTGAGGATGAGCCCGCGTCTGATTAGCTAGTTGGTAAGGTAAAGGCTTACCAAGGCTTCGATCAGTAGCTGGTCTGAGAGGATGATCAGCCACACTGGGACTGAGACACGGCCCAGACTCCTACGGGAGGCAGCAGTGGGGAATTTTCCGCAATGGGCGAAAGCCTGACGGAGCAACGCCGCGTGAGGGACGAAGGCCTCTGGGCTGTAAACCTCTTTTCTCAAGGAAGAAGATATGACGGTACTTGAGGAATAAGCCACGGCTAATTCCGTGCCAGCAGCCGCGGTAATACGGGAGTGGCAAGCGTTATCCGGAATTATTGGGCGTAAAGCGTCCGCAGGCGGCCTTTCAAGTCTGCTGTTAAAGCGTGGAGCTTAACTCCATTATGGCAGTGGAAACTGATAGGCTTGAGTATGGTAGGGGCAGAGGGAATTCCCGGTGTAGCGGTGAAATGCGTAGATATCGGGAAGAACACCAGTGGCGAAGGCGCTCTGCTGGGCCATTACTGACGCTCATGGACGAAAGCCAGGGGAGCGAAAGGGATTAGATACCCCTGTAGTCCTGGCCGTAAACGATGAACACTAGGTGTCGGGGGAATCGACCCCTTCGGTGTCGTAGCTAACGCGTTAAGTGTTCCGCCTGGGGAGTACGCACGCAAGTGTGAAACTCAAAGGAATTGACGGGGGCCCGCACAAGCGGTGGAGTATGTGGTTTAATTCGATGCAACGCGAAGAACCTTACCAGGGTTTGACATCCTGCGAACCTCTTAGAAATTTGAGGGTGCCTTCGGGAATGCAGAGACAGGTGGTGCATGGCTGTCGTCAGCTCGTGTCGTGAGATGTTGGGTTAAGTCCCGCAACGAGCGCAACCCACGTTTTTAGTTGCCAGCATTTAGTTGGGCACTCTAGAAAGACCGCCGGTGATAAACCGGAGGAAGGTGTGGATGACGTCAAGTCATCATGCCCCTTACACCCTGGGCTACACACGTACTACAATGCCACGGACAAAGGGCAGCAAACTCGCGAGAGCTAGCAAATCCCATAAACCGTGGCTCAGTTCAGATCGTAGGCTGCAACTCGCCTACGTGAAGCAGGAATCGCTAGTAATCGCAGGTCAGCATACTGCGGTGAATACGTTCCCGGGCCTTGTACACACCGCCCGTCACACCATGGAAGTTGGCCATGCCCGAAGTCGTTACTCCAACCCTTGTGGAGGAGGACGCCGAAGGTGGGGCTAATGACTGGGGTGAAGTCGTAACAAGGTAGCCGTACCGGAAGGTGCGGCTGGATCACCTCCTAACAGGGAGACAACAAAATGTTTTGATATAAATTTTGTCACCTTAGGTCGATCGGTATCTCAGATTTTCATTATTGAAAATTTTAGTTTCTAAGTTTTTTCTAGGTCACCCATCTTTTCCTGGGCCATTAGCTCAGGTGGTTAGAGCGCACCCCTGATAAGGGTGAGGTCCCTGGTTCAAGTCCAGGATGGCCCATATCTCTATGTTGGGGGTATAGCTCAGTTGGTAGAGCGCCTGCTTTGCAAGCAGGATGTCAGCGGTTCGAGTCCGCTTACCTCCACTGAATACCACCTTTCCAATGAGAAGGAATATTTGGGATTGATTTTACTCTGAGTGAATCTAGCTTCCTATTATTTAATTAAATATTTAATTAATAAGATGCTGGACTCAATGAATTTCTTATTCTTTGTTTTCAGAGAACCTTGACAACTGCATAGATTTTTTTCAAGACAATAAGCATCTTTTAAAGATGCAGATTTATTATTGGTGCTTATGCATTAATAACAATTCTATTGAGCTGATGCTTCAATTTTGAAGTTATTGGTCAAGCTACAAAGGGCTCACGGAGGATACCTAGGCACATAGAGGCGATGAAGGACGTGGTTACCTGCGATAAGTCTCGGGGAGTTGGAAGCACACTTTGATCCGGGAATTTCCGAATGGGGCAACCCCTTGAACGACCAACTGAATATATAGGTTGGTGCGAGCTAACCCAGCGAACTGAAACATCTTAGTAGCTGGAGGAAGAGAAAGTAAATAACGACTCCCTCAGTAGCGGCGAGCGAACGGGGAAAAGCCCAAACCGATAGTCTTGACTATCGGGGTTGTGGGACAGCAACATGGATTAACAAGTCTAGAAGAAGCGTTTGAATGGCGCGCCACAGAGGGTGAAAGCCCCGTAATCGAAAGATGAGTTGACCTAGCTGTATCCCGAGTAGCACGGAGCACGTGGAATTCCGTGTGAATCTGCGAGGACCACCTCGTAAGGCTAAGTACTACTATGTGACCGATAGTGAAACAGTACCGTGAGGGAAAGGTGAAAAGAACCCCGGAAGGGGAGTGAAATAGAACATGAAACCGTGAGCCTACAAGCAATGGGAGCCCGACTAATCGGGTGACCGTGTGCCTGTTGAAGAATGAGCCGGCGACTTATAGGCACTGGCGGGTTAAACCGAAAATGGTGGAGCCACAGCGAAAGCGAGTCTGAATAGGGCGTTTGTCAGTGTTTATAGACCCGAACCCTGGTGATCTAACCATGGCCAGGATGAAGCTTGGGTGATACCAAGTGGAGGTCCCAACCGAATGAAGTTGAAAATTCATCGGATGAGCTGTGGTTAGCGGTGAAATGCCAATCGAACCAGGAGCTAGCTGGTTCTCCCCGAAATACGTTTAGGCGTAGCGTCTAGTGCTCCAGCAGGGGGGTAAAGCAACCATTTCGGTGCGGGCTGCGAAAGCGGTACCAAATCGATATGAACTCTGAATACCCTGTGTGTAACTAGGCAGTCAGACTGTGGGGGATAAGCTCCATAGTCAAGAGGGAAACAGCCCAGACCGCCAGCTAAGGTCCCAAAATTAACACTAAGTGATAAAGGAGGTGGGATTGCCCAGACAACCAGGAGGTTTGCCTAGAAGCAGCCATCCTCAAAGGAGTGCGTAATAGCTCACTGGTCGAGCGATCCTGCGCCGAAAATGAATGGGGCTAAGTGTTATACCGAAGCTGCGGATAATTTATTTATGGTAGGGGAGCGTTCTATGTTGGGTGAAGCGTTAGCGTAAGCGGGCGTGGACGGCATAGAAGTGAGAATGTCGGCTTGAGTAGCGAAAACATGGGTGAGAATCCCATGCCCCGAAACCCTAAGGGTTCCTCCGGCAGGCTCGTCCGCGGAGGGTTAGTCTGGACCTAAGGTCAGGCCGAAAGGCGTAGTCGATGGATAACAGGTCAATATTCCTGTACCAGATGTGTCTTGGGAAGGGGGACGGAGAAGGCTAGCCAATCCAGATGTTGGTTACTGGTTCAAGCGTTCAAGGCTTAGAGAGATGGTGAAAACATCTTGAGCTGAGGCGTGAGTACGAGCTGCTACGGCAGCGAAGTTGGTGATGTCATGCTTCCAAGAAAAGCCCTATACCCGTTAAGACACAAATGCCAGTACCCGAAACCGACACAGGTGGGGTGGTAGAGAATACCGAGGGGCGCGAGATAACTCTCTCTAAGGAACTCGGCAAAATGGCCCCGTAACTTCGGGAGAAGGGGTGCCAGCGAGAGCTGGTCGCAGTGAAGAGGCGCAAGCGACTGTTTACCAAAAACACAGGTCTCCGCTAAGTCGCAAGACGATGTATGGGGGCTGACACCTGCCCAGTGCCGGAAGGTTAAGGAAGCTGGTTAGCTTTTAGCAAAGCTAGCGACTGAAGCCCCGGTGAACGGCGGCCGTAACTATAACGGTCCTAAGGTAGCGAAATTCCTTGTCGGGTAAGTTCCGACCCGCACGAAAGGTGTAACGATTTGCGCGCTGTCTCGGAGAGAGGCTCGGCGAAATAGAATTGTCTGTGAAGATGCGGACTACATACACCCGGACAGAAAGACCCTATGAAGCTTTACTGTAGCTTGATATTGTGCTCGGGCTCTGAATGCGCAGAATAGGTGGGAGACATTGATATAGTGCTTGTGGGTACTATTGAGTCAACGGTGAGATACCACTCTTTCAGAGCTAGGGTTCTAACGCTTACCCGTTATCCGGGAAGCGGACAGTATCTGGTGGGCAGTTTGACTGGGGCGGTCGCCTCCTAAAAGGTAACGGAGGCGCACAAAGGTTCCCTCAGGCTGGTTGGAAATCAGTCGTTGAGTGCAAAAGCAGAAGGGAGCTTGACTGTGAGACCTACAAGTCGAACAGGGACGAAAGTCGGTTTTAGTGATCCGACGGTTCTGCGTGGAAGGGCCGTCGCTCAACGGATAAAAGTTACTCTAGGGATAACAGGCTGATCTCCCCCAAGAGTTCACATCGACGGGGAGGTTTGGCACCTCGATGTCGGCTCATCGCAACCTGGGGCTGAAGTCGGTCCCAAGGGTTGGGCTGTTCGCCCATTAAAGCGGTACGCGAGCTGGGTTCAGAACGTCGTGAGACAGTTCGGTCCATATCCGGTGTATGCGCAGGAATATTGAGAGGATTTCTCCCTAGTACGAGAGGACCGGGAGGAACGCACCTCTGGTGTGCCAGTTATCGTGCCAACGGTAAACGCTGGGTAGCCATGTGCGGAGTGGATAACCGCTGAAAGCATCTAAGTGGGAAGCCCACCTCAAGATGAGTATTCCCATGGCATAAGCCAGTAAGGTCACGGGAAGAACACCCGTTGATAGGCTCTACGTGGAAGCTTGGTAACAAGTGCAGCGGAGGAGTACTAATAGACCGAGGGCTTGACCAAATAAACTCTTTTTATTGAATTGAAATATAAATATCTATGCAGTTCTCAAGGTTCATACTATCCTGGTGTTCATGGCGATGTGGAACCACTCCGATCCATCTCGAACTCGGTTGTGAAACGCATAAGCGGCGAAAATATTTAGGGGGTAGCCCCTTGAGAAAATAGCTCGATGCCAGGTAAAAAATTCCTAAAGGGTATACATTCTACGTATACCCTTTTTATTTCTGACAAAAATCACACCAATGGGTACCTCTCCCTGATAGCTTTTTTCTTTGAATTAAATTATTACATTTTTTACATTTTTTACCTGCTCTTCTGTAAACATTTGCTTGCATAGAATAATCTCCATTAGTCCCTTCTATATTTCTGAAGTCACTGAAAGTTGTGCCGCCTGAACCAATACTTTTTTTTAAAACATTGATAATTGAATTTTTCAATCTAATTAACTCATCATTATTAATTGTTCTCGCTTCTCGAAAAGGGGATATTCCAGCTTCATAAAGGCTTTCATCTGCATAGATGTTCCCTATCCCAGCAATTATCTTTTGATCTAACAAAACAGATTTTACAGATTTAGTACGTTTAGAAAATTCTTTGTTTAAATAACTTAAATTGAAATTTTTTTCAAGAGGCTCTGGGCCAAGAGAACCAAGACCATTGATAATTTCTTTTGGATCTAATCCTTCTTTTACCCACCATATTTGGCCAAAACTTCTAACATCTACAAATCTAAGTTCACTATTATTCTTATCAAAGAATCTTACTCTTGTATGCTTGCAAGGAGGTGTTTTAGTTGTAATCCAATTAAAATAACCCGTCATCCTTAAATGAATAATTAAATAACCATTATCTTCATAAGGAGGATTAATATTCTTTTTTGGAGATTTTGAATATTTTTTTAAATTAGCAATTAAATATTTACCTCTTCTTTGCCATTTGCCAACTTTTGAGTTATTTACTCCTCTTATAAATTCTACTTTATTTTTTGGAAAAGCTATCGTTGAAGATCTTAAAATTTTAATATCTTCAATAATAAAATTTTTGAGTTTTTTTTCTAAACCTCTTCTAACGGTCTCAACTTCAGGTAGTTCTGGCAAACTCTTAATAAAGTTCTAATTCACTTTCTGCATAATTAGCTGTAGTATTTCCTCCATCTGTTCCGCTTATTCCATAAAAATTAGTTTTTTCGAATTTAACAGTAATATTATATTTTGTCCCTGACTTATCTATTGAAGCAACTTTTCCTGGCTCATTGTACCAATAAGATTCACGTCTTTTGATGCGAACAATATCTCCTCTTTTAATTTCCATTGTGTTTTACAGTACTTAACTAAAGAATAACTGATAGAAATTAAATTTTATGAATGTAATTTACACATTTTAATCAAATTCTCAACAAAAATCATTTAATAACTCATCTTCAAATTTTTCTCTTGCAGGCATCCAACCTTTCCATTTTCTTCCAATACCTCTTACATTAATTTCTTTTTTCTCACAATTTATGCGAAGTATAAATTTCTTCCCGTTTTCATGAGTTGCCTTTAAAAAATTTCTTTTTCTTTTTTTTATATTTGTGTTTTCGTTATCAATGACGAGTGGGCCATATTTATTTTTTATTTTTTTATCTATTTCTTTTAATGGTAGTGGTTCATTTATTGGCAAATCCATTTTTGTAAAGATTTCCTGCTTTAATTTTAGTTTTGTTCCAACCTCTAATATATTTTGATCCTCTATATCATTAATCTCTACTAATTCACTCAGTAATATATTATATTTATTTGAAATTTCAGTTAAATTTTCTCCCCTTTTAATTTCGTGATAATAGGTGTCATTGTTATTTTCTGGAATTAAATTTTCTACTATTTTTAAATTTTGTCCAATAAATATATAGTTTTCGTCAAGTAATTTATTCACTTTAATAATTGATTCTTTTTTGATTGAGTATTTTTTAGAGATGCTTGAAAGTGTATCTCCTTTTTTGACAACATGTATGATAATTTCACCAAAACTTTCACTTTTTAAAGTGCTTTGCATATCATTTTCATCATTAAAATTTTTTGATTTAATATTTTCCTCACTTAGTAAAGAGTTACTATAAAAAGTAATAAGAAGAAAAAATGCAAATTGTTTTAATCTCATAAAGTTTATAACTTATGCATTGATATTATTTATTTAGCAAACAAATAGATATAATAAATAATTTAATGAATTAAATCTTAAAAAAGAATTTTAAGATTCTAAGGATATTTGTATATGGAGGATATCTAAGATTTACATCTAGAAAATAATCTTTACGTGTTATGGATTTTTGATTTGAGAAATTTTTAAAACCGGCATGACCATGAAATTTTCCTATTCCACTTTTTCCAACTCCTCCAAATGGTAAGTTTGGAACTAATACAGGAAGCATTACATCATTTATGCATATTGATCCTGAACTTGTAGTTTGGGATAAAATTTGATGGATCTTTTTATTTCCTCCAAAAATATAAATAGCTAAGGGTTTTGCATTTTTCTTTATTTTGCAAAATGCATCTTGATAGTTGTCTACTGATATTAAAGGTAGTAAGGGGCTGAACAGCTCATTTTTAATAAGGAAGTCTTTTTCACTATTAATCTTTAAAAGTGTAGGTGAAATTTTTAAAAGTTTTTTATCAAAATTACCTCCACATATAATTTGTTTTTTATATTTATTTTTTTTTAATATCTCTAAAGTTCTAAAAAATTGTTTTTCTTCTAATCTTGATAAATTTTCTGATTTGATTGGATTCTTCCCATAAAACTCTTCAATTGATTTTCTTAATTCTTTTATAAATTTTTCTTCGATAGTTTTTTCTATAAATATATGATTCGGAGCCATACATGATTGGCCAGAATTATAAAATTTCCCCCAAATTATTCTCTTAGCTGCTATCGCTAAGTTTGTATTTTTTAAAATTACAACAGGATTTGTTCCGCTTAACTCTAGCGTCACAGGAGTAAGATTTTTTGCCGCAATTTTCATAATTAATTTTCCTGTTTTACTACTTCCAGTAAAAAATATATGATCAAAATTTTCTGAGGTAAGTTTTTCAGCTTCTTTATAATCTCCTTCATATGCAATCAAAGTATCATGAGAAAAATATTTATCTGTCAATTTAATTAATAAATTTGATGTGTTTGGGCATTTTTCTGATGGTTTTATTATTGCAGTATTACCAGCTGAAAAAATATTCACCAAAGGTTTAAGAATATATAAAAGTGGATAATTATATGGACCTAAAATTAAAACGCATCCAATAGGTTCAAATATAACTTTTGAAGATAAGGGTAATAAATATATTGGCGTGTTCACAATTTTTGGTCTCATCCAGGATCTGAGTTCCCTTTTTACTAGTGAAATTTCTTCTTTAACTAAAAGTATTTCTGCGAGAGCTTCAATCTTTGACTTACCTAAATCTAAGTTTAGAGCATTTATTATTTCTAATTTATACTTATCGAGAAGGTTATCAATTTTATTAAGTTGCTCTATTCTCCAATTAAATTTTTGTGTTTCTCCTGAATTTACTTTTTCTTTTAATAGATTAATTTTTGAAGTAAAATTTTCTTTATTATATTTCATACTAAAAGAACTTTTTAATATTGATTAATATATCAGATAACTTGTAAATAAAAATAAAAATTTTTATTGAATTGATTTAATTAAATTTTAACTTTAAATTGAATTTAAACATTAACTTTTTAATGTATTTTATTTTAAAAAATATATCTTTTTAACATTGAAAATAAATAATTAAGATCTTTATAAAATGTTAATTTATTTGATTTGGATAACTAATATATTTCAATATTTATTAACTTTTATCTCTATAAGAATTTATCAAATATTTAGATTGTTTTTTTTTAAATTAGCTAAAATTTCACTTATGGAAGAAAATTTCACTATTAGGAACATATGTAATGATGATCTTCAAAAAGTTACTGATTGGGCTAAGTTAGAAGGCTTTGCTCCTGGTATTGATGACATTTCTATTTATAAAAATACTGATAAGCAGGGAGTATGGGTGGGATGTTTAAACGATATTCCAGTGGGAAGTATTGCTTGTGTTAAATATAATTCTTCTTATGGATTCCTTGGTTTATTTATTGTTCAAAAACAATATAGAAATAAAGGGTATGGAGTAAAGTTGTGGAAGCATGGATTAAATTACTTAAAAGATATTGATTGTATTGGTTTAGAAGCTGCCCCTATAAGACTTCATGATTATCAAAAATGGGGATTTAAGAAGTCATCAGTAACTAATAGATGGAAGTTATACGGAAATAAAAATTTGCCTAAATTTAATTTTTATAAGGATTCTCATTCGGAATTTAGTGTTGTTCCAGGGGATCAAATATCATCTGAAGCTGTTATACTTTATGACTCCCAAAGAGAACCAAGCCCTAGGCCTCATTTTCTTAATGACTGGCTTAAGAATTCTTTTGGATTGGTAAAGGCTATCGTTGATAAGAATGGGATGTGCCATGGCTTCGGTAGGATAAGACCCTGCATTTTATTAGATGATAAAAAAGGATGGAGAATCGGCCCTTTGTTGGCAGATACACCGCCTCTTGCAGAATTGTTAATTAGAGAATTAGTTGGAGATTTAGATAATGAGATACTTTTGGATTGTTCAGGGTTGAATCCTTATGCTAATTATCTCCTTTCTAATTTAGGTTTTCATGAAATTTCAAAGACTTTTAGAATGTATAAAGGTATCCAGCCACCAACCCCGATGAATCAGGTGTATGGACTCGCCTGCTTAGAATTAGGTTGATTTATTTATCTTTTAACTTTTAATTTGGGGAAATTATTCATAAATTAGATGTCTTAAGAATCATTTCAACCGCATCTGCATTTATTATTATAATTTCTCCGCTATCAATATTCATTACCTGGAACAAAGTCCAGGCATTTGGATCTCTTGCTCCTCCTATGCAATTAATAACTTGGCCAAACCAATAATTTTCATGCTCTTTATATAGAGAAGAGCTACTATTCTTTTCAGATTTTATTGCAACATAATCACCTGATTTTACAGAGAGAAAATCTGGACTCAACTGATGACCCAAAGCAAAGAGCTAAGATAGTACATATATACTATAGAGCATTGTAGGGCCTGTCGTCTGTTTCAGAATTATTTTATTGATCTAAATGCTTTATGTATGATTTATATCATGTATCCTTAGTTACGGACTAAGGATATTTATAGCCAATCTTCTTTAATTCTTAAATATAATTTTTCAATTTCAGAAGCACTTATGATGGTTTCTGAAGGAGAAGTCTGATTAGGTTGTGCCTGCTGGTTTAAGTGAGTTGATTCTTTAAGACTTTCTTCCGATGATTGGCTCATGATATCGAATAGAATTTAATGTGTTTATTCTCTCACATTAAATTAGTTTTTGGACCTATTGGATTATTAAATATTCTTTAATTTATCTTTAAAACAAGTTTTCGCTGAAGATCTATTTTGCCGTTTTGGATTTTGTATAAAGAAGACGAACTTCAAAGTATATGATTGCTAAGAAAGCGCTGCTTGCTAGGATGATTTCAGAAATTGTTAACATAATTTTTCTTTTATTAATAGTGTGATAGCAGTGTTGTTAAAAAGCAATAGGTAAAATATCTGTAAAATCAATAAAACTTTAGACGCCCCTCTTTAAAGGTCTTAATATAAAATTGTATTTTCTAATTTTTTTATATGGAAGATTACATAAATCTATCAATTTTTCTTCCGATATTCCCTTTAGGAATGACAATTTTTGTATCTATTTTATTGATATCTTTTACTAGAACTATAAATAGATTGACTAAACCAGTGAGCATTCTATTTTTAGTTTCAATTTTACTTACTACATTCTTAAGCTTATATTTATTTTTGAACCATGTTTCAGGAAATATTCCTCTTTCAAGTATTTTATCAATTTTTAAAAGTTTCAATTTAGAAATTCATTTAAATGAGTTAACAGAAAAAATAATAATTATTCTCGGAATAATTTCCTCTTCGATTATTTTATATTCTGTTTCTAAGTTACCAAGACAGAGTGGCTATGTTCTCTATATGGTTAGCATAGGTTTTATTACTTCTTTATTGATTTCAGCGATTCTCTTTATAAATATCAGTATCTAAAATATTTCTAATTAAATTCACAAATTTGTTTAATAAATTTAGAACCATAAAAATACTTTTTGAGAGCTTTAGAAAGGAAACATTTTCAAGTTAAAACAAAAACTTTAAAATTAAAAAAAATCATATGAGAAAAATTACTCAATTTAAAGATATATAATCGTTAATCACTTGATAAATTTTTTAATTACTGCATATTTTGTATAGAGTAAATTTAAAAATGAAAGTAACTGAAAAAATTGAAAATGCTAAAAAAAGGATTAATGAATTAGAAGAACTCATTGAATATTGGAACAGATCAAAAAAAGTTGAAAATATTCATTTATCTAAAGAATCTAAAATTGAGTTAACAAGTATTACCTCATAGCAATTTTTAGAGCAAATAAACCTATTCTCAAAATTTGATATTTTTTTTAAAGTTATAAAACATATATTTTGAATATTTAGTGAAAACATTTACAGATAAATATGTTTTGCCAATTAAACTAGTTCCAATTATATTTTGGTTTGGTGTTTTAATAATTAGCATTTGGTTTTATTTAAATGCTTGGATATATTAATTTTTAAAGAGAATTCTTGTTTGTATAATTTCTCATCAAGATAATCTTGTTAATATTTATTTCGAGAACTTTTTTTTACTTGCTTAATATTTCTGAAAATCTGCTTTTATCGTGGAGCCTCTAATTAAGCCTTAAAAGCTACATTAAGATATTTTGAAAATTTATAATTGTCTTTATTAATAAATACAAATTCTAAGATTTAAGTATGATTCTATTTTGAGGAGAAAACTTGTCTAATAGTAAATTTGTACTACAATAAAGGTACGTTACCAAATGAAATGAAAATCTTACCTTCTTCTCCTTATGCTGTTTTTAACGTAAAAGAGTGGGACTCTCTTCAAAATAGTCGTAAAAAATTTAACAAAAATAGTAAATGTAATTTGCAAAAATACTATTACAAAAATTTAAAAAAATATGATGTGAAAGGCTCTGTCAGAAACGAAATTAAAAAAACTAAATTAATTCAACTTTCTTTTGCTTAATTAAAAGATTTCAATCTGATACTGAATTATGTTTCCAACATAATAATAAACCCAATGGTTTGTTAAATTTAAAATAGTAATAAAGGATGTAAATTTGTCAGTAGATCGTGAACTTCTAAAAGAAGTAACTAAAGAGCTTTGGGGTACAGTTAAAAAGCTTAGACCTGAGTTAGATAAGGACACAAGACTTCAATTGGTTTTGAAAGCTTTAATTACAATAGGTGATCTACCAGATCATGTTGAGGCTGCTATGGTTGTAGGTATTTGCTCGGAAATGGATCAATTAGATAATAATGGCACTCAAAAAACAAAAAATGATGAAAATATTTCTTTAGATTCTTCTAGCGGTCGCAAAGTGGTAAGAAGAAGTTCTGCTAAATAGTAATTTAGCTTTTAGCTTTTCTTCTCTCTTCTCTAGATAGAGTGATAAAGAAATATGCTCCAATTACTAATAATATTGGTACAAATATAGAGTGAAGAGTCATCATTAATTCCACTTCGCCCATGCCAATAAGACTTGATTCACTTGGAACTTGTTCAGACCAAGTACCTACTAAATGCCAAGCTTGTGGAATTGATAAGAAAAACATATAAGACCTATTAGTTAAATTAATGATCAATTAAACAATATCATCTCTCACCAAGATTGCATATCAATTTTTTTATTTCTTAACCAACTATATAATTTGAAGCAAGAATAAAGTAAAAAAATATTTAATTAAGTTTGCTAATAATCTCTTTAAATTCTTTTTTCCCTAAGATCGCTTCAGCTGCATACGCGCCACTTGCCGCTACTGCGGGAATGCCAATTCCTGGGAAAGTACTAGCTCCACAAGCTAGTACATTCTCAAAAGGAGTTTGATAGCCTGGGAATAAACTTTTTCTGGCTGAAATAGCTGGACCGTAGCTCCCACAATAGGTGTTTGTAAATCTTTGATGTGTTACTGGAGTTCCAAACAATTTTAGTTCAATCCTCTTGTCGATATCTGGAATAATTCCTCTTAATGGTTTCATAAATACTTCACATCTATCTTCTTTTAAATCGTTATATTCTTTTGAATTAGGTTTAAGATTTTCCCAAATTTCCCAAGGTTCATTGGCAGGAGTATAACCATGTAGCACATGTTTACCCTTTGGTGCCATGCTTGGATCGATTACTGATGGAATAGAAAAAACAGCGATATTTCTCTCTGCTGTTATTCCTCTTCCCCAATCATCTACCCATATTGTATGTATCGGAAGATCTTTAATATTAGTTGCATCGAAACCTAAGTGTATATGAAGGAATGATTTGCATTTTTCTACATTAAATTCTTTATCTTTGAATTTACTAATAAGATGACTTGGTATAAGAGAATGTTTATTCCAAATATCACAATTGGCCACAATGAATTTGGAGTTAATTGTTTCATTATTCTCCAAAGTAACCCCGGTAGCAAATTCATTTGAAAAATTAATATTTTTTACTTTTGAAGATAAAAGTAATTTGCCGCCATTTTTCTTAAATCCTCTTATTAATGCATTTACAACACTTTCACTCCCACCCAGAGGATACTCCAAGTAAGCATTAGGTTTGAACCACTCATTAAATAAAGTAGCCATGGCTGCTGTATTTGTATCATCCATTGACATTCCGCTTATTAAGAAACTAAGTAAGTCAACCCAATTTTTTAAAAAAGGATCAGTTAGGAATTTATTTGCAATTTCCCCGAAACCTTTTCTAAGATTATTAACATGACTGATTTCAGGCAAAACCTTTATTGAAAGTTTCAAGATCTCTTGTAAATTTAAATTCTCAGGAGAAGTCGTTAGAAGAGGCATCTTATCTATGATTCTGCTTAGTGGTTTAACTGCTTTCATAAAGGAATCCCACTGATTTAATGCTTTATCACCTCTTAATTCCTGTAATTTTTTTCTAAAGGGTGAATCTCCAACCTCTAAATCAAAGTCCGCTTCGGGAACTATCACTTTCCAACCTTTATATTTTTTTACTTCAATCTGTTCATCTAATAAATATAGTATTTGCCCAAGCGGAGAAGTATTTGAAATGCTTTCTAGTCCATTCCATAAAGATGGCCCGGATTCAAATTTATAACCATTTCTAGTAAAGGTATGTGCAACTCCACCGGGTTGAGAGTGAGATTCACATATTAATACTTTTTTCCCTCGGGAAGCAAGTAAGCTACCACAACATAGTCCCCCTATTCCACTACCTATTATAACTACATCAAAATTGTCCATTTATTAAAATAGTAAACACTATTTTATTGATGATTTAAGTTTAAACAAATGTTGTTGAAGAAGTAGTGATACTTAGAACAAAAGCTAATACAAATATGTAAGGTACAGCTTTTAAGGGTACATAACCTTGCTTTTTAGAGATGAAATCCATTTTTCTTAATTACTTTATGTAAAGATACTAGCGTTTATTTGTCACAATTGTGTGTCTTATATAAAGAAAATATGAAATATTTCGAAATAAAGAAAAATAATATATCTTTTGGTCTCTAATACGATTGATGATGTCCAAGTGGGCCAGGTCCAGCCCCAATTTTATAAGAATTTATTAAGGATTTTTCAATAAAAGCTTTAGCCTTATTAACTGACTCTAATAAATCTATACCTAAAGCAAGTTGGCTACAAATGGCTGCGCTTAATGTACAACCACTACCATGAGTATTCTTAGTATCTATAAATTTATTTTTAAGCCAATAGCTGTTACCTTTTTTATCGATAAAAAAATCTTTACCTTTAAGTTCCTGGAGCCCCCCTCCCTTTATTAGTACTGATTCGCAGCCATATTCAAGAATTCTTTCACCAGCTTTTTCCATATCATTCATATCTTTGATATTTGTATTTGCAAGAAGATTTGCCTCAAAAATATTCGGTGTTAATATTTCTGCTTGAGGAATAAGAAATTCTTTATAGGCATTAATAGCGCTTTCTTCTAACAATCTTGCTCCAGTTCTTGTACACATTACAGGATCAATTACTTTTGGTATGTATTGATTTTTCAGTTTTAAAGCAGTATTAAAAATTATTTCTTCATTAAAAAGCATGCCTGTTTTCAGAGCGTTAATTTTAAAGTCAGTAAAAACAGCATCAAACTGATTATTTAGCATTTGAGTTCCTATTGCCTCTACATCAATTACATTTAAGCTATTTTGTGCTGTTACACATGTAATTACTGAACATCCATGGACGTTATGAGACATAAAAGTCTTTAAATCTGCTTGTATGCCTGCGCCTCCGCCTGAATCACTTCCTCCAACTGTAAGAGATATTTTTGAGTACATAGTGTTATTAAAAATAATCTTTAATTTTAAGTTTATTTAAAATCAGAATAAGCCTCAAAAAATTTTACTTCTAAATCCATCGCTTCTTGGTATAAATAATTTAATTGATCTAAATCATAAGAGCCTTTGTAGGTATCAATTATTTCTTCAAGAGAGTTTGCAAGTTTCTCAAAATTTTCATCTGAATAAGTTACTATCCAATCTTTATAAATATTATTTGAAGTTGAAGCGGATAATTTTTTTCCAATCCATGCATATAATCTCATGCAGGGAGTCATGGCAACTAAAATTTCAATACAACTTGACTCCAAAGATATTTTCCTTAGAAAATCTGTATAAGCTTTTGTAGGAACTTCTATCTTATTATTAGTTAAATTAATTCCCCACTCCTTTGCATATTTTTCATGGAGGACTAGTTCCTCTGATACTCCAAGGAGTAGTTCACTTAATGTTCTTATTGCATTAATATCAAAGCATTTAGATATAGCTAATCCATAAGCGCGAGCAAAACTCTCTAAAAAAAAATAATCTTGAGCGACATAAGATTGAAAATTATTTTTTGGTAAATTACCGTTTTTAATTCCTTGAACAAATTTGCTGTTTAAACTTGCAAATGCAAGATCTTTATTTTTATCCCATAAATGTTTAGATAAGTTCATAATAAATTTATATTTAGCTAGAATTTTTGGATAGACTCATCTTATTAAATTATTTTTATAGCTGATAATTTAGCCTCATTTTAAGACATGATTATTAAGGAATATAGTTTTCCAAATTTTGATGAAATTAAAAATTTGGAGAAAATAGCAAATAAGGATGGAAGTGGTATTCAATTTGATGATTTATTAGGTTTTTGGAAATTTCAATATGTTTATAAAAAGGGAGATACAAGTATTGATAATATATCAAGTTCTATTCTTCAAGTTCTTTCTGCATCTCTAAAACTAAGCAAATCTATAGGGCAAAATAATGAACCGACTTTTGAAATAAGCAATTCAATAAAATTTGGAGTTCTCTCTATTAATTTTTCTGGAAAAGCATATCTAAAGGGAACTCGCCCACTTTTACCTTTTTATTTTGAGCAATTATTAATAAAGATTTTAAATATACCTATAATAAATACCTCTTTAAAAAATACTGATCCTAAAAAAAGACCTTTTTTCTCACTAATAGCTTTGGGAAAAGAAAAAAAATGGTTATGTGCTCGAGGGAAAGGAGGAGGTCTAGCAATTTGGATTAGTGGCTAATGCAATTTATTAATGATATTCGCCTGGATGTTGCACTTTCCTTACTGTTACTTTGTCAACTTTTTGTCCATTAAATCTTAATAGATCGTCTCCTGAAAAGCTAAATCCCAATTCTTGCGCTATCAAAGCTACATCATCAGCAGTCGCTGAAGAGATTACTTTATTTTTGAGAGATTCATCTGTTTGCATTTTTTGAAGAAATTTTTTTATTTCAGCGAAACTCATTGTAATTTTTTTATGTAAGATATTAATATAAAAAATTTTTGAAGTTGACAAACAAATTAATTTTTTAAATTTATAATTAAATTATGACATATGTATTTTTGTATTTAATTGGTTTATTACTAATTTGGTATGTATACAAAGTAGGTTGGCTTGCGGCGTTAAAAACAGTAATAAGTATAATTGTTCCTTCTTTTTTAATTATTTTATTTAATGCCAAGGCAGGTAGATTACTCTTTAAAAGCCCGGTAATTGGTATAGTTTCTGCTCTACCAACTTCAATATTTATATTTAGAGGTTCTAAGCCTTTAGTTACATTAATAAATAATTGGATAGAAACAAAATTTAATTTTATAGATTCTCAGAAAGAGGTTATTGATACAGAGTCCTATCCAGTTGACGATTAATAAAATTGGACTTCATTGAAACAAAATTAACTTAATTTTGTATTATTTGATGTTGATTAATAATATATTTTTAATTTAACTTATCCCTAATTCTAATTGGAAATTATTTGATGGAAATATTATTATTTGCCTCCTTCTTCCTATTCGCATTAATTTTCTTTGTTGTAGGAAAAGACGATTTTGGGAGAAAACAAAGAGAAGTTAAGGAAGAGCCAAAAGCAGAAACAAAGGAAGAGCCAAAAGTAGAAGCTAAGGAAGAGCTAAAAGTAGAAGCTAAGGAAGAGCCAAAAGTAGAAGCTAAGGAAGAGCCAAAAGTAGAAGCTAAGGAAGAGCCAAAGGAAACTAAGGAATAATAAGGAAATTACTCAACTTAAACTAAAAAATATATTTTAGAAATACATTTAATTGTAATTATCAATTTCTATTTTTAATTTATTAATAATTAAGTTAATTATTAAATTATTCAAATTCAAAACCTATAAATAATTCTTTGTGCACAACAAGAACATCGAATAAAGAGGTACCTGCGGCTGGCGTTAATGCAATCTGATCTACATTAAAGGCTTCTGCACATAACAAATGTCCATCCCATCTTGTGTTATGTTCACTGATTTGAATTGACCAATCAATAACTTTCTTAAAATGTTCTGGCATAAATATTCCTATCTTTCTAGAAATTTCACAAATATTTGTTAATATCGGAGGCTTTGAAGGCCTTTTAAGATCTTTTATTAAGCTTGGCTGCGTGAATACGCTTGTATAACGTATATACTCTATTAACTCATAATCTTTATCTGATAAATTAGCTTCTTTTAAAGCTTTTTCAAATTCATCTAAAGGAGTTACTGGCCTTTTTATCATTTAAGCTTTATTTTTACCATCTATAATAAATTTTCTTCTAATAAAGAAAAATATTCCCGTAGTAATTATCATTACTGGGGCATGATAACTTAAGGTTGAAAAATATTCCCCTAATGCTTGAGCATCCATTTTAAAAATTAAAATACATTTTTTAAAGTATATTATCTAGAAGTTTTTATTGTGATTTACAAGTAATTATTGTTATTAATTTAAACTTTAAATATTAATCTTATTTAGTATTTTCGGGCTTATTTTTCTCAATCATATTATTAGTTTTACTATCTTCAGGTTCATTAACTGCTTTATTTAATTCATTTTGAAATTCGTTGGAAGCATTTTTTAGGCTTTGAAGAGTTTTGCCAAGCTGTTTGCCAAGTTCTGGAAGTTTTTTAGGGCCAAATATTAGTAGGGCAAGTACAAGTATAACTGTAACTTCAGGTAAGCCTACTCCAAAAATATTCATAAGGAAATGATTCTAATTTGATTATATATTAGATATTTGATAATTACACTTAAGCAACTATTAGTGTCTGACAAATTATATTTAAATATTAATTAAAAAATATTTTTTCAATAATTATTGCAGTTAATGCACCTTTAAAAAAAACGAACCAAAGCAATGCATAATCACTTAATCTTAATTTCTTTTGATACCAGGATATCAATCTTTTGTGAGTTAAAATAATTTTTTTCATAATTAAATTTTCCTTAATTCTTTTTTTAATTTATCTCTTATATGTGATTTTTAAAAGTATCTAAATAATTAAAAATAAATTTTGCTAAGCAGTTACATTCGTAATCAATAAATAGTATTTGATTTTTAGAGACAATCTTTCATTGAATACATTATTCTTATAGAAGATGATCTCTTAATAAATGAGAAAAATATTCTTATCATTCTCGATAATATTTTTTTTTAATCCTGCAAATGCTGTAACAACAAGGATGTTTAGAGTTTTAGATACTTGTGCGAGATACAGACTTAATGAATTAGATGCTTTTCAGGCTCTTGAAAAGCTGAAAATAGAACATAACATAAATGATCAAATAGAAGCAAAAGCGAAAATAAAAAAATATTGTTCTGTATTTACACCTAATGAAAAAATAGAATTTTAATCATCATCCAATAAGCTATATATTATTTTTTTATTTAAGCATTTATTTTGTAGTATTTTTTACTTCTAGTTTGCAAAAAGATTAAAAAATTATTTAGTATATATTTTTATATAAATTATCTTGAACATTGGAGAAAAAGTTCCTGAATTTCAAATGCTTGATCAAAATGGAATTCAGAGAACTAATAAGAAATTAAAAACACCTTTAGTATTATTTTTTTACCCTAAAGACGATACCCCTGGTTGCACTATTGAAGTTTGCGGATTTAGAGATAAGTATGATCTTTTTAAGGTGCTTGGAGCGGAAGTATGGGGAGTTAGTAATGGTAATACTGCTAGTCATTTAGCATTCGCAAATAAAAATAAATTACAATATCCCCTTCTATGCGATACTAACGATTCTTTACGCAAAATTTTTGGAGTTCCAAAAGTACTTGGTTTACTTGATGGTAGGGTTACATATGTAATTGATAGAAAAGGAATAGTTAGACATATCTATAGAGATTTGTTAAATGGCCCGGCACATATCAAAGAGGCAATAAGAGTATTGAAAGAACTTCAAAATCAATAACTGACATATTCTTGATGTTAATATTCCTATATAAATTATAAAAAACTGAAAATTTTCAAAATGAATCAAGTTGGGTTAAAAGCAGTTGATGAAGCCATCGCTAATGGAGTTGATCTTGATGGAACAGCTATTCCATCCAAAATGCTTAATTTATATAACAAAATTATGTTTGAAGAAAATAAAAGAAAGAGAAGTGGAGTAAAAAAATCAATGAGAAATAGATGTGTGAAAACTGGATCAAAACATTTTGATAAAGACACCTTAAATAGTATGTTAATAGATGCAGGCTGGGAGGGTCTAAAAGAAAAGGAGATAACTTTTTTCTATGGATAAAACCTTAACAATATTGCAAATTCTTAATTACTATTAAAAAAATGATTGATAAAAATATAAGAGAAATAGCAGAAAAGCTAAATAATTTAGCTTGTAAGGAATGCACCAAAGGATGGATGTCTGATCGTGATCAATCTACTGATCCTATTAAAGATATTTTAGATTGCTTCGAAAATGGACTAATTACAAATAAATTGAAAGATAGGCTTATAAAAGAAACTAATGAAATTAAAAATGAAATTTAATCTCATATCAATTTGATTTGATTTAATGTAAAATTTAAACTAATTTATTAAAACAAATAAACAATACAGCTTTAAAAATAGATATAGGTAATAATTATTTGAATTATAAATAAAAAATGTTTAATGATTTTGCAGTTGCATTTAGTGAAATGGGATTACGTAAATGGCAAATAATAACAATGAGCATAAGCTTTATTGTTTTTCCAATTACTTTTTTTATTTCTTCAAAGAATTTTGATGCTGAGGCAGTATATGGGTGGATGATGGAAAAACCTAAAAAGAATAAATAAACTATTTTGAATAGGGAACAAATAGATGTTGGGCATTTAAAATAATTGCTACTTATGTAAGTAGAAATAAAAAATCTAATGTCTACTACTTCTTACTTAATGCATTTACTTTTTGGTCAAGCATCAGGAATGAATAGTGATTTTATTCTTGTTATAATTCCTGTCCTTTCTGCTATAGTTTTGCTGCTTGGAATAAGATCAATCTTTTTCGATACAAGTAAACCTAAACTAAAAAAACAAAGATAAATATTTATTTTTTTATTTTTCTTTAGAATAAATTCTTAACTTTTTAAAAATAATATTACTTATTTTTTATCTTTAACTTCAACAAGTTTTAAAGATTTTTTATGAGCCAAATATGCTTCAATTACTGTTACAACTGAAATAAAAAATAATCCAGCTAAGCCTATTAATTGGTCTGATTGATTTGGTTCCTCATCTCCTTGCAAAAATATTCCTAGAGCAAACCATACAAGAACCGCTCCAGCGGTAAGAAAATAAGGCAACCATCTCCTTTGGTAAATATAGCCAGTACCTAATCCAGGGAAAAAATTTAGTAATGAGGCAACCCACCCACTGGATGAAGCCAAAATTTGATCTTTGTTTATATTTTTCAAAATATTTAATGATTTAATTTTATTTTAAAGTTATAAATAACAAAATTGGAAATAATTTAATTTTATATTTATTTGAATACTAAAGCCCACCCTGTCACTGCAAAGAGAAATATAGCTAGTGCAAATAAACTCTTTCCGTTAGCTTTACCTTTTTTATCGGTAGATTTAAAAGGAATAAGTGCCATGTTTTTATAAAATTTTTTTAATCATACATCATTTTTTTTTATCTCATGATAATGATGAGTAACTTGTAAAAAAGACTAATAATAGATAAAACAAATTAAGTTAAAACAAACTAGGTTTATTTTTCTCTAATAATTTCAAATAAAAAAATATGCGTATTGATAATCAACTCGTATTTAAAAAGTTTATTTAATATATTTATATTTAATATATGCATTAATTATTTTCATTTAATTGGTAAAGAAAATATTTAATTTATTTTCAAATAAGTTTTGATTAGATTATGAATTTATTTATAAATACTAATTTATCAATACCCTATAAAGAGTTTAGATGGCGTTTCTCTAGATCTTCTGGATCAGGAGGACAAAAAGTAAACAAAACTAGTAGTAAAGTTGAAATTATTTTTGATATTAAGAATTCAAAATTCTTAAATGATTTTCAGAAAATAAAATTAAGAAATAATCTTAACAAGAAACTAGTAAATGACTGTATTTCCATTGTTGTTCAAGATCAAAGGACTCAAGGATATAATCGTCAATTAGCTTTAAAAAGAATGGCTAAGTTAATAAAAGAGTCTTTAAATAAAAAACAAATATTTAGAATAAAAACAAAACCATCTAGATCAGCCCAAAATAAGAGAATTGAAGAAAAAAAGAAAAGGAGTGAATTGAAGAATAATAGAAGATTTAGGTATTTCGAGTGAAATTATTATTAAATCATTTTGAGAATTAAATTCGGATAATAGATCTTTTTTAAAATAAATCAAATAATTTTGTTTAAAACAAATAAATTTCACATATTACATTAATCTATCTCCTGAATTTGTAAATATTTTTCTTGACAAAGAAAACAAGATTTTTTATTGTTTTCAACAAGACAATTAATCAATGCAACAACAAAAAGGCATAACTATTGAAGCAGGTGTTAAAAGACTCTCTTCTTTAATGAAAAAGGGACTCATAACAGAAGAAGAGTTCTTATCTGCAGAAGAACTGATTATTCAGAGTGAAATGGAAATTCCTCCTGATAAGAAATAAAAATATACTAAGTACTTATAAAAGTCCCTTTTGGATAAAGTTTGGCAATCTTTTTAATTTGGGTAAATTTTTTCTTTTTCATATCATGTTGATATCTTTTCAGCATTAACAAATAGTTTATCGTTCCAAATATCATTAATAAGAAGAGGAATTCAAATCCGGCTATAAAATTCATTTAAAATAAAATTATATTTTTAATTTGACAAATTTATTTTTATAATGCATCAGTATTTATATCTAGTTTCTCATAATAATTATCTTTAAAAAATAAATAATTAAATTAGTTTTTGATATGATTTACTCACTACTTCTCTTAACAAATATTATATATTTTATGTAAACTTATATAAGTTTTAATTTATTTAATTGATATTAATTGACTTTTTTAAAAAACCTTGAAAATGACAAAAAATAAAAAATCTTTAGAAAAAATTATAGAAAAGCTTCAAGAAGATGAAGAGAATACTAGTTTTAAAAAATGGAATGAAGATTTGTTCTCAAAATTTATATTATTATTTCCAACTGTTATATTTTTAATTACCTTTTTAAGGATCAATAATGATAAATCACTTATTGATTTATTTAATTTTATATTAGTATCATCAATGTTGGTTCTATTTGGGGTGGCTTTAAATTTTATTCTCACCAAGAAATAAATATTGATTTACTTAAAAATAAGAGTGCGTTGATTAAGTTATAATTTTATTTCTTAATAATCAATTTACACAATACTTTGATAATTTTGGTACTCGGATATTGTGATCACTAAGTTAAGGTATTAAGAACTTAAATTTTAAAATTGCAAGTACTTGTTGTTGGTATAGGTTTATTAATCGGTTTAATAATTAGCTGGATATATGGGCTTTCAGGTGGTGATGTGTTCGTTTGGATATTTTGTTTATATTTAGGTTTGGAAGTTGGTCAAATTATCTTTTCTGATGACAGTAACGATGATGATGATGATTTTGATGGGGGGATTTTGACTCCTGTATATCAAGGAATTTAATTTACTTTTGAAGATTTATTATGTATAAATTTTGTAAACTAACTAAATCCTTTTCTTACTATCCATAAATAATAAGTTAGCCAAATTGGTGGTAGATACTTAAATAATTCCCCTAATTTATATATATAGAAAGGCGCGTTGTCATATGTTATTAATTGAATCACAAATGATGATAGAAATATCCAAATTGCAATACTTATAATATTTGCTCCTAATAAAGCAAACTTATTCTGTTTAAAAATCTTTGGCATGTTAATTTTACTTCTTAAACATAACTTATAAATAAGCAAGATAATTCACAAGATAATGTTAATAAAATTTTTATTAAATAGATTTTTGATAATATTAGTAATTTAAACTTGCATTATGTCCTCACCAATGAAAGATTTTTTAGATCAGTTTTTTGAATTATGTAAAAAATATCAGGAAGAAATCAAACCTGAAATTATGGCAGAGATATTAAGAGATTACGCAGATAGATTAGAGGGATAAAAATGAAGGTAAGATTCCTTTATTTTGTTTTTTCAAGATTTATATGAACCATATTTGCTTCGTATCATAGAAAATCTAAATAACTATCTTTAGAAGCTTTATTTATGAACTAATCTATTCAAATAAGTTCTTATAGAAACGAATTCTAGGAAAGATAGATTTACCTCAGAAAATATTTTGGACAACAAGAATACTTTATAAAAATAAATTCGTTCATAAGGTAAATAAATCTAGTACCCTATAAAATTTGTATAATCGAGATTAAAGAAAAATTCCTTTGCTTTGAATAAACATATGAAAATTAGGATTGTTAAGGTACAAATTAAAAAATAGTTTTACTAAAAAAAATACTAAAGCTGAAATTGCAAATAAAGAAATAAAAACTGACCTCTTTTCAAATATTTGATTATTAAAATACAATTTTTTCAATTTCATAAATAGTTAAGGCTCTAATTAATAGTTAGCAAAAAATATTTGAATATTTTTAAAATTAAATGTTTTATTTAGATTGATTGTTAAGAATTGGATAAATTTCTCCCCTTCCAAGTCCAACCTTTACCAGTATATGTTTTATAAATAGAAAGTAAGCTTATATAAACAACAATTATTCCACCTAGACCACTTAAAAACCAATATTTTTCTGAAATATTGTACTGAGCTTTTAACCAAAACCTTTTGAATATATAAGTAAATATTGAGAGAAACGAAATAAAACCTACAGTTAATAAACTTGTAGTTTGGTTTGTTAAAGCAAAAATAATTGATATGCTAAGTAGTAACCAAGGCATACAATAAGTTAAAAAAACAAACACAGAGGCTGATAATGACTTAAGTAAATTTTTTTCTAAACCTAAAAACCAATTTTTGCTCCATCCTTCGATTAATGTATTGAAATCTTTATACATATTCAAAGAGATATCATTAATTGCTATTAAAAAATTTAATTTTAAATTACTATCTTTAATCTTTTTTGCTAAAGCAAGATCTTCAACAACCTCATCATGAGTACCTTCATGTCCTTTAATGGATTTATATGAATCGTTTTTGAAAAGCATAAAAGGGCCTGCGGCGAAGGCGATATCACTACTCTTATCATTGGTATCAGAGATGGGAAAACCTATCATTAACAAACTAGTCATGATTGGTTGAACCATCCACTCTGCAAAACAGTTGCAGCTTACTTTTGGTGCAAGTGATAATAAATCTATATTGTCTTTGGATGCTTTCGCTAAAGCTTTACGAATGCAATCTTCGCCAACCACAACATCTGCATCAATAAATAGAATCCATTTAGAATTGATCTCTTTAGAGCCTATATAACATGGCCAATTCTTTCCTACCCACTTTTTATCTGTTGGTCTAGGACCTGATGAAATGATTACTAATTCTTCTGGATTCTTAAAGACTTGATTTTTGAAATTTTCAACCTCTAGAAGGGTTTTATCATCGCTCGAGTCATCCACTACTAAAATCTTAAATTGAACACTAGGTCTTGATATCTTATTTAATGAATTTAAGCATTTAATTATATTTATTTCTTCGTTATAAGCAGGAATGATTACTGTAAGACTTGTATTGATTGGTTTATTAGAACAATTAACTTCTAGAAAAGGTGCTTTTTTAAAGATATAAATTTCTATTAAAAGACAACTAATACCGAGTACAAAAGTTAATATTGAAATTAGTAAAAAAACTATATTCATCAAAGAATATAAACAACATAATAAATATATCTCAACTTTTATCTGTATCTAAATAATTAATAACAATAGAAGAGTCATAAATATTACTTTTTAGTAGTTTTATAAATACTTACTAATATATTTAAGTTATATTAATTATCAGATAAAAATAATTTAATGGAAAATTCTCAACAATTAATCCTGATGGCGACTGCTTTACTGATAGTAATTTTTGCTGGAACACTTGCCTTGAGGCTTGGAATTGGTTTAAAAAATGATTAAAAATCGATAATAAAGATGAATGAAGTTGAAATAAAAGATTTTTGCGAATGGCTGAAATTAGTTAATAGGAGAATGACTGATCAACTTAAAGTTGATAAAAAAAATTATTCAGAAGATTGGACGGAAGAAGTCATAGTTCCAGAATCAATTTATGAAATACTTTCCGAAGACGAAAAGCAAAATTGGAATTTTTGCGATCTGAATGATATTTATAGTGCCGAAGATATTGAGGATCTTTTTAAAGTTAAGCCTAAGGAGTTAAATAAATGTTTTTCAAAAAGATTTTATAAACTTTCAGAAGATGAAATAAAAGAATGGGCAGTATTTAGTAAGCTTATAAAGACTAACTTACCTATTAATGAAGTTTTAATAATATATTCCCAATAGAAAGTATTTATTTAATGTCCATTTTTTGTATAAATTTTAAGTAAAATTAAAAAAAATAATAAATGATATGAAGCTTGTTGAAAATTTTATAGAGAAGTTTCATACTCTTTCCCTACCCTCTCCTGAGAAATGCCTGATTATTGAAGAAGGAGATGAAATATATATTAAAAAATGGATTAAAAATGGGAAAATTAATGGCAAAGCTAAAGATATGTTTAATTGGATAGAAAAAAAATATTTAAATAATAAATCTCAGCTAAAAGAAACACACCCATATAAATTTAGAGAAATAAATGATAGATTTCTTATTAAATATTGGAGGATAATTATTTTGTTATGTGATTATCAAATGAAATATAGATATTATTCAAAAGCAATAAATGCTGTTAAAGATAAAAGTTATCCAGATATGAATTCAAATGATTTTTTTGAACTGTTTGATAAGAAATGAATAGTTATTCAAAAGAGATAATAAAAATTATTATTTTCAAAAATATTAAATTCAGTTTTAAATCATAAAATATTAAAAATTAATGAATATTTCTCCTTTAATTCATTTTTCTGCGATTTCAACTGGATCATTGCTAGGCGCAAATTTAAGATATATCTTGATAACTAGATTTTATTCAATAAAGTTAAGTAAAAGGAGGAGATTGTTACTCGTAAATTTATTTGCTTCAGTAATTTTGGGTGCCTCATTATCATTAAATAATAATAGTGATTTAAAAATTTATAGAGAATTTGTTATTTTATTTCTTTTTGGATTTGCTGGCAGCTTAAGTACATTTTCCTCCTTTATTAATGATTTATTCAAATTATCAATTAAAAGAAAATATAAAGATATTTCAATCATTATTTTTTCATCTGTATTTTTAGGATTGTTAGCAATTTCTCTTGGATTATTAGTTGTCAATTTTTAGATGTTTGAGTTTTTTGTTATTTCTGCAGGTTCTATTTTAGGTTCTTTAATTAGGTGGAAGATGGACAATATTTTTTTTGTAAATATTCTAGGATGCTTCATTTTTGGATTTATAAATAATCTTCATGTATCAAAAAAAATCAAATTATTTCTTTGCTTTAGTTTTTGTGGATCTCTAACTACTTTTAGTGGATGGATTTTAGATTTATTAAATATTTTAAATAAAGGTTTATATCTTCTATTTTTTTTAAGGGTAAGTTTATTTTTAGTGATTGGATACTTTGCAATGTATTCTGGATACTTATTATCAGATAGTCTAAGAAAATTAAAAAAATAAAAAAATGTGAAAATTGAATTAATCAAAAAGTTCAAAGTAGTATCATGTTTAATTAATCGCATCAATTTATTAATAAATGATGGGGAAGTCTAAAGAAAGATATAAAGAAGAATTTGATGAAGGTTCGGAATTACTTTGGCCCTCAGAAGAAGAAGATAAAGTGACAAGAAAATTTTATAGAGATCTTTCACATTTATCTAAAAATGAAAATCATAAGAGAATTGATTCGAGTATTTTCAAACAAATAATAAAATTACTTTTTGGCAAAGGAGGATCACCTCTTCGTAAGTAGATTATTTCCATTAATTTCAAATCTTAAAAATTATTTTTTAATAAATTTACTTATTTTTAAATAATCTAAAAAAATAAAAAATCCCAACCGAGGATTTGGTTTTAAAATGTAAGAAACATTAATTAAATTTTATACTGATGAATATAGATGATAATCCAGTATATGTAGGAGATCTCATCCCCTCGGTCGCAAATTATCAAAAAGTGATAAATATCTACAAAAAAGGTCTTAAATCAGGAGATTTCTATGAAGAGCCTATTGGCGATGATTTTAATTATCCTGATTGGTAAAATTTTTTTCTTCTAGTAATTTTAAAATTCAAAATATTTTGTTTAAAGGAAATAATATGAGAATATGATCTACTTATCTGTGCCTTATTAAACTTCATTTTTGGAAATAACCGCAGAAACCAAATTAACCATGTAGCATTAAGCTGTCTTAATAATTTCTTTATATTTTATGATAATAGCAATGACTAAGGGCTACAGCGAGCAGACAGCTGGTGCAAAGCTCTGTATTGATCTTGCAAGTGACTGGGGGAAAGAATGTATCTCTGATCTAAATATAAGCGAAAATGTTATTTTAATGGATTATGGTGCTGCAGATGGTGGCACCGCGTCTGAGTTTTGGGAGAATATTATAAATAATATACACGAAAAGAATCAATCTACTGAGATTACTTTGATAGGCAATGATCTTTATTCAAATGACAATCAGGCTTTAATTAATAACTTATCAATCCAATCAACTAATAATGAATTAGTAAAGACTTTTTTATGCGCTGGTAGTTTTTATGATCAGCTTGTTCCTTCTGGATTTATTGATTTTGGATTCTCAGCTACAGCTATGCATTGGCTTAATAAAAAGGTTGAGAATCTCAATGATCATACTCATGTACTCGCATCAAATAATCAAACTGCAAGAAGTGATTTTTTAAAGCAAGCATTATATGACTGGAATCAAATCCTTGATATTAGAAGTCAAGAACTTAAAATTGGTGGAAAATTCCTTACAGTTAATTTATCTAGAGATAATGAAAATAGATATCTCGGGAATAATGGTGGTAAGACAGTGAATGTTCATGATGAAATTCATGCTATTTGGAAAGAGTTGCTTGAAGAAAATATTATTACAGAAACTGAATATCAGAAAGGTACGATCCAGAATTTTTATAAGTCTCCTGAAGAGTTTATCTCGCCTTTAATTAATAAGGATTCTGCAGCTTATAAAAAAGGGTTAAGACTAATTAAGGAAAGAACTGTATATGTAGATTGTCCATATAAGAAAAAGTGGAAAGTTAATCAAAATACTGAGGAATTTTCAATAGGATTAATGGAAACCATAAGAAGCTGGAGTAGACATAGTTTTATTTCTGCTTTAGATAAAAATAATCATGCGAACTTAAATCCGGTTGATATACTTTTTAATCGCTTAACAAAACGAATAAGTAATGATCCTGAAAATTGGAGTCTTGATTATGTAGAACATCACCTCATGATGGAGAAAGTTTAATGCTTAATTTACAGACTCAACAGAAAAGTGAAGTTGGCATACTTGCCGAATATATAAGTGAGGAATTATCTATTTTTATTGTGGCAGAAAATAAACTTGAGGAACATCCCGCTAATGGAGGATTAAGACTCCTAAATTATGAAACAGATATGGAGTGTATTCAGGACGGTTTTAGATTGGCAAATCTTATGAAGAGCAAACATAGTCTTTACTCTACTGGTTTTTCGGGTGGAAAAGTTGTTGCTAGATCTTCAGATATTTCATTGGTCAAGGATAAACTTATATCTATAACATCTAAACTTCTTCAAAATTTGCAAGGAAAGATGATAACAGGATGTGATTTGAATACAAATATTAATGATATGGAGAAATTATTTAAACTAACTCCTCATGTTTTAGCAGCTATTAATAGTAAAGTTGATGCGAGTACTGCTACTGGGATGGGTGTTATAGGCGCATTTGAAGCATTTCAGAAATGTTTTCAACAAGATTTTCCTAATGGAATTCTGGTACATGGATGTGGATCGGTTGGACGAATTGTTGCATCAGAACTTGTTAAAAGAAAAATAAAAACCTTTGTAGTGGATATTGACATTGAAAGGACTAATATTCCTGGAGTAATATCACTTGGAAATAATAAGAATTGGTATCGACAGAATTTTGATGTAATATTTCCATGCTCTATTTCAGGGCTTATAAATACAAGCATTGCTCAATCCCTTCTAAAAACTAAAGCGATTATTTCAGCAGCTAATGCCCCCTTTAGTAATAATATAATCCCTGTAAAACTTATAGATTCAAACGTAGTAATTATTCCTGATCCACTTGTTAATGCAGGAGCAGTAATTGCTGACTCTATTGAGAAATATGCGCCTGATGCATGGACTAGAACCTCTCCCGAAAAAGTATATAATTTCGTGCAAGAGGAAGTTAGGAAGAAATGTTTTACTTATTTATCTCTTGAACAAAGTGGTTTAGAATCTAAAGAAATTTTATGTCTAATGCAAAATGAAAGAAAAGAAATAATAGGTAAGTCATTCTTAAATTAATGCATAATCTTAGTATCCCAAAACATATAGATATAGCAATTATTGGTGGTGGTATGGCTGGCCTCAGTGCTGCAGCAACACTAAGTGAAATGGGTATAAAAAATATTGCTGTATTTGAAGCTCAAAAAATTGCTAATGCTGATGGAAGTAGTTTTGGTGAGTCAAGAATGTATAGAGAGATGTACTCAGATCCAGTCCTTTGTAAACTTGCTAAGGAATCAAATAGACTATGGTCAGAACTAGAATTATTATCAAATAAACCTCTTAGGAAGGAACATGGTTTACTCTTTTATGGAGAATCTTGGGATGAAGAAACAATTGAAGGTTCTATCCCTGGAGCTCAAAAAGTCATGGATGAGCAGAAAATTCCATATGAGTTTCTATCTTCAGAAAAGATTTCGGAAAGATTTCCTATCAAACCTAAAGATCATTTTGTTGGCCTATTTGAACCAAGCGCAGGAGCAATCTTAAGTAATATAGCTATTGAGAATTGGATACAAATTATAAAAAGAAATGGTAATCAGATATTTGAAGATTGCAGAATAAAAAGAATTAATGAAAAAAATAATGAACTTGAAATTATCGAAAATCATTCTGTTACTTTCGATCAACTAATTGTCGCTTCTGGAATGTGGACTAACCAGCTATTAGAAAATATAGGTTTAAAGCTTGATATTAAAATATGGCCTATGCTTTGGGCTCATTATTTGGTTGAAGAGAAATTTATTAATAGTTATCCTCAATGGTTTTGTTTTCAAAAATCAAGGAATGAAGATGGAGGATTATATTATGGCTTTCCTGTTCTAAGTAGAAATAAAAATAATCTTCCAAGAATAAAAGTAGGAATAGACTGGGCCCCACCAAATATTATTGGGGTAGATAATAAGTCAATGGAAAATCCTTTTATAGATCCTTTGAAAAAAATGCTGGATGATTTTATTTTAAATAATATAAATGGTGTAATTGGCTGTGATGAAACTTTTGTAAGCCCCTATACAATGACAAGCGACGTAAATTTTATCCTTGATAAACCCAAGTCAAATATTACTGTTTTTTCTGGAGGTTCAGGTCAATCATTCAAATTTGCACCATTAATAGGTAGATGCCTTGCTGAAAAAGCTTTAGATAGAAATTGTAGCGTTGATATAAGTTGTTGGGAAATTAATAGAGTATTAGCAAAAAAATAATTTTGAAAATTGTCAGATAAATTTTTAATATTTATATCATTAAAATTTGAAGGAATATCATTTTATTTCTAAAAAAAAAGACAACCAATAAAATCAGTTATCTTTTTTAGAATCAATTTGAAATTTTATTTGCTTATTAAAAGCGTTTTTTTTACTTATTAAATTTCATTTACTCATGAATTTTTAAAGTAAGTTATGACGGGAAAATCTTGATTATAATTAGCACTTGTATCGTTAGTAATTATAAAACGAAGTCTTATCAGACTAATTGATGAACTTTAATTATCAAGATATTCCCATTGTCGGGAATACACTAAATTTCAGGCGGATTTTCAATCATAAAAAGATTGCCTCCAACTCAATACATACAACCTAATACCTTGTATATTATTTAGTAAATCCGTGTTTATGCTGATTTACATCAAAGACCTTTTTATTTGATAATTATATTGATTTGTTTGATTTTTTCTTGAGGATATTAAAACTTTTTTTATTTAGGAAACTTCTTTTAACATAAGTACCTGTATATGTGTTTTCAATTCATTTTGAAATTCTTTATTTAGGTAGTTATTATTAATAAATTAAAGTATTGTGAGAAATATCTTATAATTAAATGTCTGATACCTGTAAAGCGAAATGGGAACCAACTCAAGAGCAGATCGACAATCAAATACTTCCTGCATATAACGAAATGGCAAAGCAAAGTGTCCGTTATATAAACGAGTTTCAATGTCCACCTCAATATGTAGCGGATATGCTTAGAGATATCGCAGATGCTTTAACCTCTGCTCATCCTGAAGCGGAAAATGAATGCTCATGTTGCTAAATTCTGTTTTAATTTCTTCAAATTAAATTAAATTAATGATTTTTATTTAATGATTCAGGATTCCATAAAATTAATTGGAAAAAAACAAAATCCTAGACAAGATTCTCTCTTAGCCTCTCTTAATGAGGTGGATGGATTAATCTCTACTTTTGAGAATAATTTTGATGTATGGTCTGATTTTGACAAATGGGAAAATATTAATTTTCAGAGATGGGTTTTTGAAAGAGCGCTGGAAGTTTATAAGGGAAAAAAAATAGATTTGAAATGTGAATGTTGTGAATATAGCTACGTAATCCAAAGTGATTTTAAAAATAGTCTTAAACAGGATTGCTATGGAATAAAAACTGCATATATGATTGAAAAGATTGTTGATGAAATTATATTAGCTAAAGCTAGAAGAGAAACTGATGGTACATATTCTGCATAAAGTTGTTAAAAATTTCCTTCACATGATGCCAAACTAAAACTAAGCTGATAGTTCAATAAATAAAATATTAAAATGGATAAATCTGATAATGAACTTTCTGATAAGCAAAAACAGTTTGTCGAGTTTCTTGAGAATGCTTCGAATCAACATTCAGTATATACCGATGATAAAGTAATAAAGTCAGTAAAAGAGCAAGTAAAAGAAGAAAAAGAGACTATTCATCTAAATTCGCTTATTACAAAAAATATTTCTCTTTTTACAAAAAATCCTAATTATAAATTAATGGCTTGGCTTGTCGTTCAATTAACTATACTTTCATTATTTATATTTACAGCAACATTCCTTAAAAATAATCTTGTACCATATATAAATTCTTTATGAAATGATAGATACAGGACTATAAAGATGTTTTACATAAATGATATTTATTTAAGAAAGGTATAGATCTAAGATCACTAATTTATATATATATTACTTTTGTTATTGCATTTAGTTCGCATGATTACAATTTCTATATGCTTCGATCTTTACAAACTCTTCAACAGGCAAACCAGATTTTTCTTCAATATCTCTTTCTGTTTCGTTATTTTTCCAGACTGATAAAAGTCCCTTTTTGGAATTATTAATACAATCATTTTTATATTTTGCTTGCTTAATTACTGGCGATAAATACATGGCAAATAAAATTAAAAAAGCTCCAAAGGTAACTACTCGCCTATGCCTTTTCCACCATGCTGAGAATTTGTTTTCCATCACAAATAAATTTATACTTTTAATTTAGGATAGTTTTTAATAAATTGTATTTAAATCTAGAAAAATATGTTTATTTTTATTGAATCATTTTTGAAAATGGAATCATAATTAATTACTTTTAAAAAAGTTTGCAGAAGCTTTTGAGAAATCTAATTGAAATGATCTTTAATCAATGATATTTTAATTTTTTTGATAGTTGATTAAATTTTTTAATACTTAAATTAAACAAATACAATATAAATTCATAAGATTTATTTGAACTTAACAAGTATATGAATTTAGTGATGATCATTTATCCGTACAATTTGATTCTTTAAACCGAACCTTATTTCTTTTCATATTTTTCTATGAGTAGTTAGAACTATAAGTATTAAGTAAAGAGGTCATAAAGGTGAATTTAAAAATTTCACAATTCCCAATTCTCAATAAAGAGAGAAGGGAAGTTGAATATGTTAAAAATGTTTATAAAAAAAGAATTCAAAGTGAAGCTGATTCTTTTTTTAATCAGGAAGATCAACCTGATACTATTGTCGTTCAAGACATTTTGTTTGTAGATCGAATTTCAATTTAGCTATAGAATATTTCCAATTATTTAATTTTTTACAAAATTTTCAATAAAAAATTTGCAATTATGGGAAATCAAGAGCTCAATCTTAATCATCAATGGACTAGGACTTTAAGAAAAAAGTTTAATCTATTCATAAAGGAGAAAAACCCAACATTTCCTGAATGTAAGAAATTTATAAGGGATTTAGGTGTTGAATTGAATGATATCAATCTTAGATTTGCTGCAGGTATATATATCTTTGAAAAATATGATGGGAGGCATACAGTAGAAGAAATCAGAGAAATAGTGGAAGCTGAAACTGATAGTCTAATTAATGAAGATTATTAAATCATATTTATTTAATAATTACAATATTAATATGCTAAACCCATGCTTCTAGAAGTTTCATCACCAAGATATACTCTAATACTTAAAAAATCTGTAGGGCATGCAGTTTCACATCTTTTACATCCAACACAATCTTCAGTTCTAGGGGAGGAAGCAATTTGACCTGCTTTACAACCATCCCATGGAACCATTTCTAAAACATCTAATGGACATGCTCTAACACATTGAGTGCATCCAATACATGTATCGTAGATCTTTACTGCGTGAGACAAACAGTTTACCTAATTAATTAATAAGAGAATAATTAATATTTTTGTGAATTGAGGCTCTAAAGATAAAGATAAGTTTAAATACTTAATGAGAAGTAATTTCACATTTTTAAAAGCAATGTATAACTGCGCTTTGCAAAAATAATTCTTAAAATCAACAAATCCTTGAATTTACATTTGTTAATATTTATTGATTCATTATTAGTGATTTGTAAAAAATTACTGATATTTTTTTTCATAAGGTACAAAATTTTTGTTAATTACACTGAATAATTGTGACTAATTTACATGTGTAATTTAAAAATGATTCTTACTATGAAACTAAAGTTTGCTTTTTATGGAACAAGTAAATCATAATAAAAATGTTATCGAGGTTTGTAAAAATTCTATAGACTATGTAAGGCTTCGTCAGGATTATCTATCAAAAGATAATCTATCAAGAGAATACAAAGCAATTTCGGAAGAATTTAAAGAATGGCTCAAAAAAGGTTATCAAACGCAAAGTATTATTTATCTTATTGAATCTAAAAAATGAAATTCTTAAGATTTGATTTTATTCTTTAGATTAATTAATTAAAAATAATCTCAAATGTAAAAAGATTAAGTTTTTTGTTATTTAATTTACAAATAAAAGCAAATTAAGATTATTTAAATATCAATAGTATAAAAAATTATTAAGTGGTCTTAATTGTGGATTATTGATCATGCAACAATTTTATAAAGTTTTAAATTAAATTTTATGAATAAAAGTTTATTTGAAGATATTGATGCTCGTCTTCTCTCTGGATTTAAATGTTCAGAATCAAGTCAAGTTCAACAAAATTATTTTGAAAGACTAAAAATACAAACTGAATCCGCATTTAATAATAAAAAATATGTTTAGTATTAAAAAACTAATTTTTTTTTAATATATATTTTTTAACATGTAATATCTAGATTCTTGTCTTATTTATTAACTACTTTCTTAACAATATTAGTTTTAATTTCTATAGTTAAAATTCTTCTATATTATTACAAATGTTCTAAATATAAATTTGTAATTTTAGAAGAAAATCCTAATTTAATTACTACAAACTACGATCAACATGTTAGGAGGTTGAATAAATTTCGAACATCTAATTATAAAGGTATAACTTATTCTTTAGTCAAAAAGGTGGTCTTTATTATTATTCTAATGATAATGTCAGAATTTATATATGAATAATTTTATTTAAGGATTTGGGATGTCTAATCTTTAAAATTATATTGCCAAGATAAGTTTTGATTGTAACTTTTTTGCTTTTTTTATTAATAAAATAGCTTCGTTCCTTTCTGTAGCGTTATGAGCTTTTATAAGTAACTTGGCATATTTTTTAATAATATTTTTTTTCATGATTTATACAAAACCAGGAATAATTTGTCCTGTTGTTAAATAAGCTCCCAAGGCAGCTATTAAGCCAAGCATTGCAAATCTGCCATTAAGAGTTTCTGCAACTAGTTTTTCTTTTTCGATTTTTTTTGTTTTTGTGTTTGAGTTTTCCATTTATTTTTAATTGGTATTGAATAATTTTGAGTTGTTTGACTGTTCGAATTGCTTCATGGAATAAAAAAGTATTAAAACCGTTGAAGCAATTACTAAAATCAAAAATTCAGTAAGAGAACTAATAGCTTTTAACTAATTCTCCATAAAGCTCTAAGGAAACACGTTCCATGAGTATTAAAAAATTCCAGGAATTATTTGGCCTGTAGTTGCATATGCACCTATTAAAGCTATAAATCCAAGCATTGCCCATCTACCATTGGCTTTCTCAGCTTCTGATGGATAACTTGTGTAGTCTTCAACTAATTGGGTTTGTACCTCAGTAGGAAAGATGTTTTGTCTTCCACCGGATTCTGTTGTAATTGAAATTGAACGTGACATTAGAACCACCCAGGAATGAGTTGACCGGTTACTAAATAAGTTCCCATAAGCAACATGAATCCCATCATCGCAGGTCTTCCAATTGCTTTATTCAAGATGTCTTTGTTTGATTCCATTTTATAAATAAAATATCTATGTAAAGAAATATAACATTAATATTAAAGATTGTAAAGTTTCTTGTGGTTTTTTAATATTTTTGCAATATTCTTTCCAGTTCTGTTACATAAGCGTGAAACTTTACTGTTGTTTTCTACCGCAAAGTTTTTTTAAAATTAATCATAAATTAGATAAAAAGATATTTTGAATATGTCTGATAATCTTTTTTACAGAATATCTTTAAAAAGCTTTTTAGCCCTGTTTGGATCAATGGTAATTTCCCTTATCGAATACAGATTAAAGAAGGGAAACTCTATTGGTAATATTATAAAAATTGAACAAGTAAAATTTTTAAATATTTAATTAGAAATTTAATATTTAAGAAAATTTTTGAAACTTTTAAATTTTTATGTTATTGGATAATTGATGATGTCAAGACAATTTGCTTAAGTTAACTTTAAATAGTTTTTATTTCAAAAAATAATTAATTTACTATGGCTTAATTTTTTGGAGAACGGGGATTATGATTGCAGGAAAATACAATTTAAACTTGAAGCAAGCTGAGCTTATGTCTTAAAGTGACAATTACTGAAGCAGTGAAAACTCCTTATTCATGAGTTTTTAAAAGCATTTAATCTGCATCTTTTAGGATTGCTTCTAGTTGCTCATCACTTAATTGTTGTAAATAATTTCTCATTGCAAGCCAAGATCTGCGGCTTTCTAATTTTCTGCTTTTTTTAATTAGATTTGCAGAAACATTATCTACTAATTCTTTATGGTTCATGTGCATATTCTTCCTCAATTTCTATAACCACACCATTAAAAAAATCTGCTAATAATTTTGTTGGCTCAGTTAAAGAAATTATTCTTTTTTCGTGAGAAATTTTTTTTTCTATTGGGTTGATGTTTTTCATGATTTATCCAAAATAGTGTTGTACTTCAGTCCAGCCATTATTTACTAATTCATCCCATGTTTCAAATGCACAATGGAGTTCTAGTAATCTTGTATTCTTGAGTCCAGCTGGTTCTCCTAGATGATTTGTGTAGAAAAGATGAGTAAAAACTTTGATATTATTTACTCGTGATTTTTTGCATTTATCAAAGAAAATTAGACGACTACCTTCTGGGTTGAGCAGGCAACCACATGGGGTATAAGTACGACTACCGTAAGAAAAATTAGTCCAAACATTGGCTCCTCCTAAAGTCATTAGAGTAATACATGTGTACTATTACTATAGTATCCTTTTAGTAGAGCGCAAGTGTTTTTGAAAATATTTCTTCATCTTTTTGTTGAAATTTTAGGATGGTTATATTTAGTAAGTCAAATACAATTGAGCAGATTGTTTCAAAAACTTTTTATAAATAAAAATTATCAACAAAAAACTTACTACTTATCAAGTCTTTCCCTGTCTAGAGAAATAGAAAACTTTAAATTTATAAAAGACAAAATTCAAAGTATATTAATTATCCTATTTTTTGATAAATATATTACTCTCGCATGCCTTTATTTAACTATTGATAAAACTTTCATATGTAATAGCTAACTTTTATAGTAAGTAATTATTCAATCATATTGAATGTTTATGAATATTCTTTGAATCAAGAAAAGTTTAAGTCATTCTATATTTCAATAAAAGATTCACTAGATCTAAAATAGCAAAGAAAAAATATTTATAAATTAAATCAATTTTAATTAGTTTGTTAATATTATCCTCTTATTAGCTTGTGTTGTGGCAACCATCAAATAAAAGAAAAAATTAATTAATTTAAAATTGCCTAGATTTGATAATTCAATTCGATATTAAAGTTGTATTGATTAATATAAATGAGGAAATAAATAAATAGAAAATCTAGAAAGTTTTGATTTAAATTAAATATCTTTTGAAATTCAGAATTATTATTGATAGTTTTATTATTAATTAAGTTTTATATGGCGGTTAACCGCTCTAATTAAAAAATTATAGATTAATTTTTTCTTAGATTTAACAGATAATTAAAAAAAAAATGAATGACGGGTGGTTGCAAAACCCTTTTAATAAAAATATATTGAGATTTTATAAGTCTCATCTAAATTCAAAGAAGATATTTATTGTTTGTATTGATGAGATTATAAAAAAGGATCAAGAAATTGATTTTATTATTAAGGGAAAAGAGACACTTAAAGTTAATGAAGCTGTTGATCTTTGGAGAAATCTAAAGTTAAAAGGTTGGAAAGAATTGAAAACTAAAATCTAAAACTGTAAAGGTGTAAAAGATTTCTAATAAAACTAAATAAAAAATTAAATTTATGAGATTTTGTTAAAAATCATCTTATAAATATATTCTGATTTTATTTAAGCTTTTGGAAAATAAGAAAATAAGAAAATCAAATTTATTGAATTTCTATTCTAACGATATGGTCGTTTCAAAAGAACATATAAAACTTAATTATTTGAAGTTAACTTATCAAAGAATATCATTAAAAGATCTAGAAAAGAAACATAAACAATGGGCTGAAGATAATTTTTTTGCTTAACAAATTAATTTTTTTTTTAATTATCTACAAACAAAATGTATGGATATTTAATTTATTTAGACTTTTATAAAAAAATTCCTATATAATCCTTTTAAAATTTATAAATTTTTGCATATATTATTCGAATACTAATTTGTATAGATTTAAATTAAATTTTACCCAAAGAGTTTGATTTACTTTATATACAAATTAATTTGATAACCTTTTTAGTACTTAGAATTCATAGAGGTATTTCTTTTTTCTAATATTCGTTATTTTTATTTTCTTGCAAAACATATTTAGCTGTTTATCGAATCCCATGCCTAGATAAGGTTTATAATAGTGAAAATTAAAATAAAAAAATGGACTCTAACAAAGATCGACCAATACTTAATATTGATAATACAGAATATTATATTGATTCACTTCCTGATGAAGGCAAGGGATTAGTTAATGGACTTAGAACAGCAGATGCTCAACTAAAAATGTATGAAGATACGTTAAAAATGATTAATATAGGGAGAATGAAGATGTTAGGGGATTTAAAAAAAATCGTTGAAAATATTGAACCTTTAAAAAAATGACTTATTAATAGTCTACATTAGATAAACATTCTTAATATTTTATTGGACCATAGACTTTTTTTTCCAGCGACTCAAAGAAATAAAATTTACATAGGTGATGTTTTATCAAAAATTCCACTTAAAGAAGGTTTTGTTTTAGAGATTGGTAGCGGAAGCGGTGAACATGGAGTTGAATTCCAAAAAAGATTTCCAGAAATAATATGGCAAACAAGTGATCCTGAATTGGAACATAGAAAAAGTATTATTTCATGGATTGATCATGAAAAATTAAATATTAAAATGCCTAAACCTTTAGAAATTGATGTCACAAAAACTCCTTGGCCTATTTCCTTCAAATTACTTGAAACCTTACAAGTGATTATCTCTATAAATATGATTCATATAGCACCTTGGAAATGTACAGAATCATTATTTAAAGAGTCAGGTAAATTATTAAATCATGGTAAATTCCTTATTTTATATGGACCTTTTAAAATTGAAGAAAAACACATTAGCGAAACTAACGAATTGTTTGATAAGTCATTAAAGATTCAAAATAATGATTGGGGTGTCAGAAATTTAGAGGAAGTAGATAAAGAAGCAATAATTAATGGTTTCAAACAAAAACAGCTCATAAAAATGCCTGCTAATAACCTTACTTTAATTTATAAAAAAGTATCATAATTATTTATCAATAAAAGATTGGCTCTAAGTATTTGTGACAAAATTATGGAACTTAAATAAATTAAAGAATCCATGTAATAACAAAAACAGAGATTATCAGAGCTATATTAGTAATAGTATTATTTTTTTTAGAAGAAACTCTTATTAATAAAAAAGGTTTTTTTACTCTTGTGTGCAGGAGTGCGGCGTTAACCTTGAAACCGCTAGGTTAGTACTCCTAAAAAGAAGACTTTCCTTAGGTCACTTATATCAATAAAAAGTACTTAAAACAAGCAAGAATTAATTATGTACCTTATTAATATCTAGCACTTTTGGAATTAAAACTTAGAATGTAAATCTAGAAATCATTTTAATTAATGAACTTACACTTATTAATCGACATTGGTTTGATTATAACTGCTTTTTCTTTCGTCATTATACTTAGATCAAAAGGTAATTCCGCAAAAAATTTAAAATAAGAATTAATAAAAGATTTATTACTGAGAAAATTACTTTTATATTTACATTAGTTAATTAAAAAATGTGTAGAAGATTTAAGTTGAAAACTAAATATGATTCCTTACCGGAAATCATAAATGAGAATTGTACTTGGACTTAAAAGGAAATATGAAACTAAAAATCTCATAAAGCCTACTGATACAGTTTTAGTGATTAAAAATGATGTTAATATGAAATCAATTTTTATGTCTTGAGGGTTTATGTATCCATACAAAAAAAATCCTTTTGAAAAAATAAAGCCTAAACTATGTAATGCTCGTTCAAAGAGAGTGGATGAAAAGAAATTATTCCAGGGTAGCTGGGGTAGCTGGAGATACAAAAGATGTTTTATACCTGCTAATGGTTTTTTTGAAAAAGGATTTCGAAATAGAAAGAAAAATTATTTAATGTTTTGGCTCGCTGGAATTTGGTTGAGATATTGTTCTTCTGATGGGGAAGGGGTCGAACGTTTTTGTGAATTAACAACAGAATTTAAAAAATTATTAAAGCCTCTGCATTACATAATGCCCTATGTCATCGCAAATATATTTGAAGAAAAATGGACTGAAAATTTTAAAAATCTAGATGAACTTAATGCATTACTTCTGATTAAAAAGGGAACGTCACCAGAAGATTGGCTAGTGAAAAAATCCAATTATTCAACAATCCAAATGAGCTTTTTTTGAGATGTAATTAAATCAATTTGAAAGACCTAAAAAGAAATTAAATATGGCAATTCTTAACAAAGCTTCAAGTGCAAATAGCACAGTTTTAGATCCCAAGACAACAACAATAAAATATCCAGAGGTAAGGATAATAGTTCTTGATGATGATTTTAATACTTTTGAACATGTAGCAAATTCTCTTGAGGTTGTAATCCCAGGAATGAGTAAAGAAAGATCTTGGGAACTCGCCATCGAAGTAGATAGTGAAGGTTCGGCAGAGGTATGGAGAGGACCCCTCGAACAGGCAGAGCTCTATCATCAGCAACTGCTAATCAAAGGATTAACAATGGCACCAATTGAAAAAATTTAAAAATCTTAATTTATTTAGTAAATTAAATGAAATTTAAATAATTTCTAAAATAAACTCATTTTAGAATGTTTTTAAGTTTTTATAGTTTACAAATTTATTATATTTACTTTAGTTTCATAAGAAATTTTATATAGTGATTAATACTTATTTTTTAGGAAATTCTTTACATAAATAAATTCATTAAAAGAATCATGATATATATAAATTCAACATAAAAATCTTTTAATGAATAATAATTTAATTTCTTTAAATAAAAAAGATGAAGTTGATCACATAGATTCTTACTTTGAATGTATTAGTGAATGTTGCATTATTAATGGACATAAAGAATGTATTACTCGATGTGTTGAGATCCATCTTAAGGGTGGACTTGTTGAATAAAAAATATTTTCAATAAAGATAAATTTAATTTAAAGGTATGAGTTATTATTTATTTTTTAAAATTTATAAACTAATAATAATTAGAACCATTAATAGAGACAAAATTATCCATATCCAGAAAGGAAGTTTAATTTTATAAAAAATTTTTTCTGTTCTTAACTTTTTATTATTTTGATATTTTGTATAAAAATAAAGTGGATTAATAAATTGCCTTATCTTTTTAGCGATAGCATATTTTTTAATAAGAAAATCTAATTCTTTTTGCGTTTGAGGATCATCTAATTTCTTATCTATTTTTTGGTTATGTTCAATAACCTCGTTAAAATGATCAGTCTGAAACTTTGGAAAATCTTTGTTATCTAAGGTTTGTTGTCTCAAATGTATCCATTCTTTTGATGTCAAATCTTTTGGTATTTGAGAAATTTGATTATATTTTCTCAAAAATGCAATTATTGCGGTATTTGTTGTGGGATCAGGTTTACGAATTAAATCAGTTCTTTGCTTTTGAATAATTTGTAATTCTTTCTTAGAATATTTCATAAAAAAGAGTGGGGTCTCCCCTATAATTTAGATCAGCATCTAACCAATACCAATAAGATAAGATTACTATTTATATTTATAATAAAAAGTTATTTCTTGTTCATTAATAGGTAAACATTCCGTTGGATAGCTAATTACTTTTTTTGATATTACTCCAATACCTATAGCCAATAATCCTAAAACAAATAGATACTTTGATCTAGTTGAAACTTGAAAATTTTTCATTTTAAAAGTTTTATTGATAGGAGAAGTCTTTGAACTATAGCCAAAATAATTACAGCTAATAATAAACCAATATTATGATATTTCATTTAATGATTTTGTTTCTTAATCTTGAGTTTTCTTAGATTCTAGTTTTCTTTCATTATTTTCGAGGCAAGATCAAGTTAATTAATCTTTATTCCAAATCCTGAAATTTTCTTATTTTTTGGAAAATAACATTTTATTAGCTTTCACTCATCCTGTATAAAGAAACTTTCTCTAACGATTTTTATCCAATTAGAAAGATATTTCTACATTCGCACTGTCAAGTTAACCAAAGGCAGCTAGGAGTGCAAGAAATGTCCATTGTACTAATATTCTTTTCCCCAAACCTTTGCAATTTTTCTCAGTAAATTTTTTACATCCACATCTGAAGCTCCAGAATCATCTTGGAATTTAGAACAAATTTCCATAATCTCGTAATAAGCCTCCTCTAGTAAAATTGTTTTTTGATCTGGATTTGCCATATAAAAATGGGGTTGACCCATCTAATTTAGATCAACACTCAACCAATAATAATTAAGGAGTGTAAATAGTAAGTCTTTTATTTAAATTTATTTTCATATTCTTCTCTAGCCTTTTCAACGGCTTTAATTACCTCTACTTTTTTCTTGTTTTTATCTTCTCTTTCCTTTTTAGAGAGTGTGTCCATTGGAGAAATGAACCATAGCCAAACGAAAAAACTTATTATTTGAGCCCAATCAACTGCATAGAAGGGAACTCCAAAAGCTTTTAACAAATTACTTAAGATAAAAGGTGGTGAAAAAACACAAAATACAATAGATCCCAAACTAAAGATTGCGAAAGATCCTCTTAGCAAAATATTGCTTCTTCTTTTTCTTCTAAATCTTTTTAAAGTATTCCATTCCCAGTTAATTAAATTATTTATGCAATTTCTATATTTATTAATATCCATTTAAACAAAAAATGTTTACTCCTTTAATTTAAATTAGCTGTCAATCATAAAAACTTATGGAGATGCAGATAATAAACTTTTATTTTATTGAAATTTATTAAAAAATATTTTTTAAAATAAAAAAGTCAGCCTGTATCCCTACTAGCTGACTCTTAACGATATTAGTTGAAAAAATTTAAATAAGTGTGTTCATCGTTGAAGTAATACTTAAAACTACTGCAAAAAAGAAAATGTAAGGAACTACCTTTAAAGATAAATATCCCTGATTCTTAGATATGAAATCCATTTATACAAAACCAGGAATAATTTGACCAGTAGTTAGATATGCGCCAACAAGAGCAATAAAGCCCATCATCGCAAATCTTCCGTTGAGCTTTTCAGCTACAACCTTTTCCTTCTCAATAGTTTTGGATTCTTTCATTTAACCGTTTGTGTTTTTAGCTAAGATGCTTCCTAATGGAATCTTGTATATTTTAACGAAAAGTTATATTCAGTGTGAGTATAATTACTTAACCTCATACCCTTCATAAGCTGAGCTTATCTATCCTTAAAGCTACATTGGTTAAAAATATATTTAAAATATTTTGCATTTAATAGGCGTGCTTTTAGATTTCATGATTGTGAGTTTTTATCATCTTAAAAATGATTAATCAATTTAAATTTATTTTTACAAATTCCTCTTATATAAATTAGTTTTTTTCCATCCTTCCTCGAGCATATCTTCATATTCTTTGTATCCCTCTTCAATAGTTTTAATCTTGCTCCCTTTCCAAACTGGCTTTGTTGAAGTTCTAAAAATATAGCCAAAATCTATTTCCATATAGTCGTTTTCTTTATGTGCTATATTTTCATATTTACGAAATCTTTTTAATCGATTTCTTTGTTTATTAATTAGGAATAATTCATCGGTTAATTTCATTACTTATTTTTTACTAACCATGGAAAAAGATTAGATATTACAGTCTTTAACTTTTTAAGATAATAAAATAATGCGATCAAACCCAAAAATGTTATTAAAGTAATTATTAAATTCATCTATGTTTTTCTTCTTACAAGGTAAATGATTACTGTAATAGTTTTCATGAAAACAATACCAAAATTCCATAGTGTGGAATTATTTCTATTGATTTGTTGAACCCAACTTGGAATTCCATCCGACGTGACAACAGGACTTAATGCAAATAATAAAACTATTGTTAAGCCTTAAGTATAAATAATACCATTAAACAAGAGCTTCTCTTTTTAATTTAGATCAGCTTTCAACTATCACTCTTTAAATATATTAATTATTTCTAATTAGAATTAATTATTTTTATATTTAATCGAAGAGATTAGTGCTTCTCCATCTCTGAGCAACAATTCTCTTAAATATCTCCGTGGCTTCTTCTATCTTAAATTCTTCTCTACTTTTTATTATCGGCGGTTCTTTACCTAACACACCAATAATTTTTCCATTATCAATAAAAACATATTTGTTGAATTGTTTCTAATTAGCCCTATCTTCAATAAATCTTCTTACTTCTGATCTATTGGAATTAATAAGCCAATATCCTCTCGGTATATTCTTAACTCTCTAAGTATCGACAAATAAACTCAAAATGTTCATAATCCATACTTATAGTTTTGTATTTATCAGTTTCAATTTTTTTATTATTTTTTAATTCAACTTTGATAGTTGGATGTTTGATTGAATAAGAGGGGTTTAAGCCTATTTTCTTCGCTCGTTTGTGCATATCTTTTTTTAATTGGGGATTGCAGCCACAAAATAAAACAGAGGGTCTAATAATTTTACCCGCCGAAGCTTTTTTGATTTTTTCTTCTAACTCTTCTAAAATGCTCTCAAGAATAGTCATCAATTTTTAATAGCCATCTGCCAGAAAGGATATACATTATATGACTTTTCTCGCAATAATTGTAATTTCCTAGAATTTATTTTGACAACTATTCCATCAGTAGGATACTTAGTAAATAGTTTCTTATCAGTCCACTGCCTCCTAAATATTTCAACTTGAGAGGTAAACTTGAGACTTTTATATTCTGGAATAGTAAAGCTTAATTTTTTTAGATAAATCAAAGATTCATGTTGGTTTAACCTGCCATTAATTATCTGAAAAGAACAAAAACTTAGATGATCGCTTCTAGAATCAGCAGCCCTAATGTAAGCGGCTGCTTGTCGCTGAGAATAATTCGGTCGTTCATATTCTGATGGAGAGAAGAGCTCTCCTCTTACTTGAAATAAACCTCTAATTGCAATTTGGTTAGGGATGTCATGAATCTTTTTTATTTTTGTCGTAATATCTTTACCCTTACGACTGATAGCCTTAACTAATTCTCCGTTTATATACTGAATAGCGATTGCGCAACCATCAATTTTCGGCTCAATAATTAATCTCGTTTGAAGAGTTAATCCATTTATAAATTCTTTAATACGATTTTTAGGTAATGATGGTAAAGGTAAGATTGTTTTTTTTTTAAAGTAGTTAGCTTTAGGATTTACTTTAGATAAATTTAGCTCTAATTGATCAAATTGAGCATCACTAATTAAAGGAGTTCCCATCCTGTAATTATGGTCATACCACTCAATTCGCTCTTCTAAGTAAGTACTCATAATCTTTTAGTTACTTTTAAGGAGCTAATTGTCATTATTTTAGGTTGAATGTTAATTTCATATTAAAGGAATAAAGGTCGCAAGCATTTCATTTAAAACAAGCTCATCTGAGCAATAGGCTTTCTATTTATTTCTTCGACTACCCATCCATCAGGAGACCAACCCATCATAATTGGAAGTAAACCTTTTAATTCATAAGCATCTTTGACCTGCTCTGTCCATTGTTCCTCATATCCATCGGGTACAACAACTGGCATACGGTCATGTAGAGGTTTAACTAGAGTATTTGGTTCAGTCGTTAATATACAGCAACTCTCTATTTCATCCCCAACAGGTGAACTCCACTTGCTCCAAATGCCTCCTAACCAAAAAGTCTTATAATTATCCTTTCGAATACGATATTTTTTTTCAAAAAAACCATTCGCTGGTATCAAGCATCTTTTGTGTTTCCAACTTCCACTAAATAATTTTTTATCTTCTATGGTTTCTGATCTTGCATTAAATGGTCTTGGTCTTTCTTTATCAAATGGATCTTTAGCCCAAGGTGAAATAAAACCCCATGACATAAAAGTAGTTTTAATTCTTCCTTCATTTTTAATTACAAGAACAGGATCAGTTGGTCTTATTAAATTTTGAATTTCGTATTTAGTATCCAGTCCTCTTGGATAGTCTTTTTTCAGAATATTTGGTAGCTTTTCAAAATCAGTTGTTAGTTCAAATCTTCCACACATTTATTTTGAAAAATCTCTTAAAAGTCATTTTAAAAAAGAAAAGAGCTAAACGCATTTATTGCTAATCTACAACAATCGTATTTAATAAATTGCTGCAATAAGTAAGTGTTTCATTTTTTCCTATTTTTTTATATTCAGAAATAAGTTTGTATAGTTTGCAATAACAAAAAACATTTAAAGAAATGTATTAATAGACATTGTAAAAAGAGTATTGTTATACTCTTGAATATAGATCTACTTTGAATATTTAATCTTTGCAGCCAAACAGAAGCTCTATCTATTTACCTCCTCTGTTGAAGTAAAAACTTTGACATATTTATACAATTTAAAAAATCTATATTCAGAGACAAACTAGATGCTAAAGGAATTATTCTTTTTATATTAATCACTACATAATTATTTTTTGTATGGCTTATTATCACGTCCATGGTTTGATTCCTGATGAGATCTCTCAGGCTGAAGGATATAGAGCGTTTGAACAATATATTGATTCCGGTGCACCTAAGGACAATTTTAATGGATTTGAACTTGTAAGTAGATTTCATGCACCTGAAACCGGAGAGGTTTTTGTTATTCTCAAGGCCGATAATCATCTAGCAATTTCAGAACATTTCGGTATTTGGAGAGCAAAATTCGGTGTCGAATGGAAGATCACAGCTGTATTAAATGATGAGGAAGTTATCCAAAGAAATAAGCAGGTTGCAGATGCAGAAGCAGCAATGGGCTGATTTGATTGATTGACAGTCGATCTAAAATAAGGAGCAAATAGTTCCTTTTTTATGTCTTATTATGTTACCTCAGTTTTCACTTTTAAAATTGAAAGTTCCTTCGATGAATGGGTTGCAATATTTGATAGTGAAGAAGCCAAAAAAAGACATGCAGAATTTGATATCAAACCACTTTATAGAGGTGTAAGCAAGGAAGATTCTCAAAAGGTTATTGTTATTCATCAGGCTCCCGAAGGTAATGTTCAGAAGTTTGTTGAAGCAAATGGTGACTGGATGGCAACTCATAGAGTCGACCTTTCAACGATGAATGAAACTTCCTGGAATGATTCACTTTAATAGCTAAAGATGTTGTGATTAATATTCAAATGCTTTGGAAGTTAGCCTTATATGATTTAGTTATTATTTTATAAACATTTCATAAATGAATAAAAATTTGCAGTGATGAAGAACCTGAAGCAGCAGTAAGATCCTATTTGGAGATGAAGGATAAAGATTTAAAGAGAAATTAACGTTAGCTTATTGTAAATTTATTCATAAGACCCATAAAGCTCATATTAGATAAAATTTGATCGTGGGGAATCAAAGCGTATTTCCAGGGTTTGCATCCATTCTCATTCGCAAATATAGTTGCATTTTTACACCAATTTAATGCAGCTGATTTTTTTTCTATTACATTTTTATTTTCTAAATCTTTTGCCATTTTGGGTTCAAAGATATATTTTACACTAGCCGTCTCAACAACAAAATCTGGTTCATATGAGAAACCATTTTTATACTCTATTTTAAAAAAAACTTTTGCAGGCTTGGTCCATAAAACCACTTCATGATCATCTTCTAATATTTGAGCAAATCTTAATTCTCCATCAACTGAATCAAATTTCTGAAGGGGATGGCAACATTTTTTGAATCCTGTAAAAACCATATTGCGAATATCATTTTTATTTTTTGGAATTTCTCTGAAGTCTCTAGGTAATTCGCCTTCTTTTATAAATATATTTATTGGTTTAAGCGGAGTAAATCCTCTTGAGTAGCTCACTTGATATTGGGGAGGGGATTCCCAAAGATTTTCTTTAAGTTGTAATGTAATAAACTCAACTATTTCATTTTTATAGTTTAACAAGACATTTTTAACCGTTTCAGTATCTTTTAAATAACTATTTAATCTATCTATCATTTGACTTGAAAGTTTATAAAGTAAGTCTGCGTTTTCTTCGTAATCAATAAAATGTTCATCAATTAGATTACAAATAATATAATTCTCAAGATTCTCTTCACTAATAGATTCCTCATTCATTTCCAAATAACGTGTATTTCCTTTCCTAAGATCTTTTATAATAATTTCGGAGCTAATCTAAAGTATTTAAAACCCCCACCTCCAGACCAATTAACATTTTTAGTTATTCCACCATTATCTTTGCCATCTATTACATTTTTTAACCTTGGAATAATATGTGTATGACAATGTTCCCCCAGTTCAATCATTATCCATTTCCTTCTTAATTTGTGCGCTACTGCCCCAGTAGTTCCAGAACCTGCAAAGGAATCCAGAACTAGGTCACCTGGATTACTACACATCTTGATTATTCTTTCTAAAAGTTTCTCGGGCTTTTTACCATTTTTAAATTCAACGCCACCTTCATTATCTAGTCCTGTTGTTTTAATATCGCTCCAGAAATCTCCAGGATGTATTTCTAGGTATTGATCAGCGAATAAAAATTTGCATCTAGGAAGTTTTGATTCGTGATTAAAGTCCCCTTTGATAATATACATTTTTTTTCTTGGAGTTATTATTGCAAAAGCTGGTATTTGTTCTTTTAAATTTAACTTTTTATTTACAGCTAAGTTTTTTGCTCCACCTGTTAAAGTTGCAAACTGTATAATCCTCCAAGAATTTTCAAATAACCATTTTTGATTAAATTTATTCCCGCATTCTCTTAAACAAACTTCGCCAACACCTTCAAAACTAATTTTTTTTAGTATTGAATTAGCTTGCTCGATTTTTTCAATACTTCTTTCTTCATCTTCTAAGTTTTGCTTTATAAATTCTAGTTCTTCTTTTGTTGCTCCATGAATAAATGTATTATATTCTCTATCCCAGGCTGATTTGGGTATTTTATCTACTTTTAGACCTCTTATTCCATTTTTGCCTGCAAGAATAATATATTCCTTTAATTTAGGAATGCCTCCTATTTTATTAATAGATGCCATTTTTACACCTGTAGCTTCACTCATCTTTACGCAAATCGTTTTAAGGTTTTTTTCTCCAAAAAGTTCACTCATTAAAATATAAAGTCTTGCAAATTGGTTGTCATCAATTTGTATTGCTAAATATCCATCTTCTCTAAGTAATTTCCATAAGATTTCTAATCTATCTCTTATAAGAGACAACCAAATTGAATTTTCTAAACCATCATCGTAGTACTCGAAAGCATTTCCTGTGTTGTAAGGTGGATCAATATAAATGCATTTGATTTTACCAAAGTATTCATTTTCAATGGCTTTTAAT
>CACNYU010000002.1 GCA_902624785.1 uncultured Prochlorococcus sp. | reverse complement strand
TAAGTCTTCAATTTCGTTTTCTCTAAATTCGATCGTGGCAGAAGTATTATGTTCTGTATAAAACCTTTGGACTTGCATATAGAAATCGAACTGAGCCAATGCTGAGAAATTATTTATGTCTATTTGATCAGCACCTTCTATATTTGCCCAACTAACTTCAGTTGGAATCTCAACAAGCCATTCACTGCATCTTGGATCAAATGGATTATCTAATAGTTTTCCATTCTCATCAATATCACCTTGAGCTGGAACAACAGAATAACCATAGTCCATGCAAGCAAGTGCTATTGGATCATTTTTTCTAAATGTTATTCTACGGATGAATCTCTGAGCTTTTGGGGGATGCCAACCAGGAGCAGCTCCTGTCAAGAGACTCTTTGTACCTGCGGGTTGAACTGTTGTACATCTATTTGGTCTCCTAAGTTTATGTTTATCGCAATATTCCCAGACTGTTTCTTTAACAATTAATCTCCAGGAATCTAGATATTTAGCTTCTTGTCTTTTAAACTGCATCCCCTCTTCTGTATTTGGCCTCCCTGCTTCCCACCATTTCAACCATGGTGTCCCAAAAGCATGGACTAAGAAATCAAATAATCCAGTGAAGCTTACACCAACAATGGGATCAAATTCTCTACTTTTTCTATATCTCTCAACTTCAAATTCATGGTTAAGTAAACATGCTACAGAAAGTGCTGCAGCCTTAAATGCCTTTTTCTGCTCATTAAAATCATTAGGGTCAATCTGATTTAGGTGTACTTCTGCTAAATTACAATGGAAGTCATTTCCTAGTATTTCGCCGCAGGGATTTAAACCATATCTAGTCATCCTATGATCAAGTTCTTCATCTGAGTAAGGTCCGTAATTCGCATTTATCCATCTTCTTGCTTCCTCTTTTCCTTGCTCAGAATAAATTTCTATAAATTCTTTTCGAAGTTCCTCATGTATTAAAATGTCGGCATTAGATCTTGCAATTGCTTCTGGCGCAAATTGAATAGCACCTTCTCCAGAACTAAATTGTTTAGTAACAGCATCTAAGATTGTTTTATATGAAGGTTTAGAGTGATATACCCTGGTGTGGTTAGCCATTTTTAAAGCTGCTTTTTCAGGATCTATTATCCAAGAACCACTTTCATCTTGACTCCATAAATTTTCTTTAGCTGAAGCCGCCTCCAAATCTTCGGAAGCAAATTGTCTCATGCCCGCACTTCTTCTTATATTTCCTGCAACTATAGTTACAGCTGCTTCATCTATTAGTAAACAACATTCAACAGTAGTTAATTTTCTCCCAACTGCTTTATTTAGTAACGTTGAGACTCTTGAGTAAAGCTCATTTAACTTTACAGGGTTAGCCATTCCTCCAAATCCCTTAAGAGATTCGCCTGCAGGTCTTACATCTTCTAAGTTAATATGAATGTTTATTTCTTTGTCAAATTTTTTATTACTGGATGCTTCAAGAAGATATTTATAGCTATCTACCCAACCTCTTCTACTATCTCCAACTTTAATAAAAATATTATTATTTTTAACTTCAATAGTTGATTTCTCCTGCCTTTCACCCTTGGGAGTTGTACCAACTTCGCTAATTGACTTTACATTAAGTTTATTGCGGATTAAGGGGAGTTTTTCTATGAAGCGAGGTTCAATTATTGCTCCAGTTCCACAGCCCATCATCGCTAAATCCATCATTAAGGCAAATGCCTCCCAGTCAATTAAGTTTGTCGAAGTGCAGTTATAGGCTCCTGAGAAATTCTCATTCTTAATTATCCAAGGAGTGCCTCCTATCCATAACCATCTCCCAGAAGGTTGAGCTTTTTGATTCTTTTGCATCTCCTTCATTAGAATTAGTTCTTCTTCTGTTAAATTTCCTAATTTTTGAAGACCAGATAAGTTCCTTTCTCCTACTTCACTCCAATTTTCTCTTTTCCCGTTAGTTTTTTTTCTGCTGTAAGATCTGAAAAAAACAGGATACGCAGCAGGGGCTGTTGATGGGAATTCATCTTTTTTAAGATTGTTAGAGTTGTTCTCAGAGGAAGATTTATGGGATGCAATTGTCACAGTTAATTCTTAATTTGTAAATGGTCCGTATGGGAAGACTAACTCTACCTGTGGTGTCTGCAACCATTCTTATCACTATTTAACGGTTTGTGTAAAATATGTTTACTAAAATGTTTAAATATGGATAGAGAACCTGAGCCTGAATTAATGAATAAAAAGAGTCAGGTAAAGGCTTATTGTGCTGCAGATTTCTCTTTAGGTGAAGAGAATTTGATTAAATTTATAAGCAATTATTTAGATATTAACAATATTAAATTAACTAGAAATGATTTAATCTTAGATTTAGGTTGCGGCCCTGGGAATATTTCTGAGAAGTTATCTGAAAGATGGCCTGATGTAAATGTATTGGGCATTGATGGATCTCAGGAAATGATTAGAGAGGCAGAATCGAGAATGTTTAAAAATAAAATTATGAATAAATATAGAAATCTAAATTATCTATGTTCAGATATTCGAAAAATAAGTTCACTCAAAAATTTTTCTAGAAATGAAATTACTTTATTAGTAAGTAATAGCTTTATCCATCATATTAATGATATAGATAATTTCTTTAAATTTATAATTACTCTCTCAAACAAAGAAACAATAAATTTTCATAAAGATTTAATAAGACCAAAAGATGAAGAAACGGCTTTAAAGTTAAAAGATAAGTGCTCTCAAAAATATAGTGCTATTCTTACAAATGATTATTATGCCTCTCTAAAAGCATCGTATAGAAAAAATGAAGTTCAGAAAAAAATATTAGATTTAAACCTTAACTCCATGAATGTAGTTGAAGAAAGCGAAGAGTATTTAATTGTATATGGTAAGGTTTAAATTATAAAGAAAGTCTCAATTGTATTAAGATGTTTTGATGATTACAAATGATAAAAAGTTAAATAATGATAAGATTTTCCGTGAGGTTGATAAGAGGAGAAATTTTGCAATAATTTCACATCCTGATGCTGGCAAAACAACTCTTACAGAAAAACTACTCTTGTATGGTGGAGCGATACAACAAGCTGGAGCTGTTAAAGCTAGAGGCAATCAAAGAAAAGCGACTTCTGATTGGATGGAAATTGAAAAGCAAAGAGGTATCTCAATAACGTCAACAGTCTTACAATTCGAATATGAAGAATCAGTAGTAAATTTATTAGATACTCCTGGACATCAAGATTTTTCTGAGGATACATACAGAACTCTTGCTGCTGCAGATAATGCAGTTATGCTTGAAGATGCTGCAAAAGGTTTAGAACCTCAAACAAGAAAGTTATTTGAAGTTTGTAAGCTTAGAAAGATACCAATATTTACATTTATAAATAAGATGGATCGACCAGGTAGAGATCCTTTATCTCTATTAGATGAGATTGAATCTGAACTCAAGCTAGTAACACTGCCTATTAATTGGCCTATTGGTAGTGGTGATCAATTTAGAGGAGTTGTCGATAGAATTAACAAAGAGGTAATATTGTTTGATAAAGCAAAAAGAGGGGCACAATCCCAAGAAAAGAGGATAAGCTTAAATGATAAAAATCTTACAAATTTTATTGAAAAAGAATTATTAAGCAATACTCTTGAAGAGCTTGAGTTACTCAATGAAGCCGGTGCAAAATATGAAAAAGATAAGGTTTTTAAAGGTGATTTGACGCCAGTATTCTTTGGTTCTGCAATGACTAATTTTGGGGTGCGACCATTTCTTGATAGCTTTTTAAATTTAGCGAAGAAACCTTCTTCGAGAAGCAGCAATCAAGGAGATATTGAACCTACAAAAGATAAATTTAGTGGCTTTGTGTTTAAACTTCAAGCAAATATGGACCCAAAACATAGAGATAGAATTGCTTTTATTAGAGTATGTAGTGGAAGATTTGAAAAAGATATGTCAGTAAAGCATTCAAGGACTGGAAAAGTTATTCGATTATCTCGTCCACAAAAAATATTTGGACAAGATCGGGAAGTTGTTGATGATGCCTATGCTGGAGATGTTATTGGTTTAAATAATCCAGGAATGTTTTCGATAGGTGATACTTTGTATACAGGTTCTCATTTAGAATATGAAGGAATCCCATGCTTCAGTCCAGAAATATTTAGTTGGTTAAGGAATCCAAATCCATCAGCTTTTAAAAATTTTAGAAAAGGTGTAAATGAATTAAGAGAGGAAGGTGCTGTTCAAATTCTCTATGATATAGATGAAAGTAAAAGAGATCCTATTCTTGCAGCCGTTGGCCAATTACAACTAGATGTAGTTAAACATAGGTTGAAAAATGAATATGGTGTTGATTCCAACTTAGAAACGATGGCATTTCAATTAGCAAGATGGATTACGGATGGCTGGACAGCTTTGGATGATGTAGGAAGAATTTTTAATTGCAAAATTGTTAAGGACTGCTGGAATAGACCGGTTATTCTTTTTAAAAATGAATGGAATCTCAATCAGATAATCGAAGATTATCCAAAATTAAATTTGAGTAAAGTTGCACCAGTTGTTAGTGGTGTACAACCAATTGATTTATAAATTACCAAATGGATACTAAAATTAGTTAGGCTAATAAAAATCAAAAAAGAATTTTGGAAATCAATCAAAATAGTAACAAACCTGAAAAAACACCTTTTGAAGTTTTAGGTGTTAATCAAGGTGCAAGTTTTGAAGATATTCAAAGGGCGAGAGATGAAAAAGTAAAGGAAGCTGGTGATGATTTAATAGCTAAAGCAAAGATAGAATCATCATATGATCAATTACTTATGGGTAGTCTAAAAGCTAGACAATCTGGGAATATAAGTTTTGAAGCGCAAAATGCTTCATTAAAAGAAAATCAAAATATTAAAACAATTAATAGCCAGTTCCCACTACTATCAAAAATTAGGAATTTAGCTAAAAATAGTTCTAATAATTCTCAGAAATTCAACCTATCAAATATATCCTCAGGATCCAATGAGCAATTATCCTCCAAACTAGCGATTGGATTATTATTTCTTATTATCCTTTTTGTAAGTCCAGATTCATATAACAGGCTTCTTTTATCAATATCTACTTTGATTCTCGTTTATTCCCAACTTAGATCTGGAAAAAAATTTTTCAGTTCATTGGGATGGAGCATTGCTTTCCTTTCTTTGGGACTTATTTTTGGTGGTTTAATAGAAACAAATTCACTTATACAAGAAGTATCTAATAGTTCCATCTCAGTTGAGAAAATTCAAAGTCTCCCTGCAATACTAATCTTATGGTTAGGCATCATTTTTCTGTAAAATAATTAAATTAACTATCAATCAAAGATTTAATTTCATCAAAATTTATTACATATTTATCTTTGCAGAATTCACATATTAGTTCTGCTTTTTTATCTTTTTCAAGAATATCTTTAAGTTCTTTTTTGCCCAACATCTTCAATGCTCCAATACTTCTCTCTCTAGAGCATCTGCATTTAAATTCAATTTTTTGGGAGCGAGCTTTTTCGCTAATTGAAAAATCATCGATATCCGGAAAAATTTTTTTAATTAGTGATAATAAATTGTTAGTTTTATGAAGTTCCTCACTAAATGATTTTATTTCTTTGCATCTTTCCTCTAGTAATGAAATTAGGAGTGGGTCAGTTTCTTTTCTTGGGAGAACTTGTGCTAACAATCCACCACTACAAATTATATTACTCTTTTGAAATTTTTCTCCTATAAAAACAACTGAGGGAGTTTGTTCTGAATGAAGTAAATACGAAGCTAAATCTTCTGCAACTGTCCCATTAATCAATTCTACAGTGCTTGTAAAAGGATCACCAGTGCCATTATCTCTTATTACATTAAGATAACCTGTTCCAACTGCTTCTTTAAAATTAAAATTAAATTTATTATCTTTGTTTCTGATAAGTTCTAATTCTAAATCGGGGTTGCCAACATAGCCTCTTACTTTTCCATCTCTCCCAGCATCTACTAATAGACCTTTTAAAGGTCCATCTGATCTGATTCTAAAAGTAACCCTCCCGTGCATTATTTTCATAGAACTTGCCAATAATAATGCAGCACTAAAAGATCTTCCAAGAATCGCTGTAGTTATAAATGATAATCGATGTCTTTCTTTTGCTTCTTTTAAGGATTCAGTCACCGTTAAAGCAATTAATCTAATCCCACCATTGGCAGCAGTAGCTCTTACAATTTTATCTACCAATATTTAACCTCCAAATTTTTTAAGTTTACCCGTAGTCAGTAAAAATTTCCTAGATGTTAAGTCTTTAAATAATTCAGGTTCGTGAGTAACAACAATAATGGAATTTTCATCGCTAAGTCTGAGTATTAAGTCTTTGACATCATTTTTCATTGACCAATCAAGTCCAGCAGTTGGTTCATCTAGTAAAATTATATTTGGATTTCTTAGTAATTGAACCGCGACTGCTAATCTTCTTTGTTGTCCACCACTTAGTTTCTCTGGAGGAGTAGTTAAATTAATGTTCGATAGTCCAACTTTGTTTAATATGTTTCTAATTTTGATTTCTTTAATAGATTTATGTCCAAATTTTAATTCCTTGCCTATCGTTGCTCCAAGAAAAAATCTTTCTGGGAATTGAAATACTAAACCACAAAGCCATCTTCTCTGTCTAGAACTAATTACTTTATCTTTCCAAATAATTTGACCTCTTTGCGGATCTGTTAAACCGCTTATGATCTCTATAAGAGTTGTTTTACCTGAACCACTTTTCCCACATATTAATATGATTTCATTATCTTTAATTGTAAGATTAACATCATCAAGAATTATTTTTCTGCCTGTTTGTGGTTGATAAGTGATATTTTTAAGCTCTAACATTACTTGAGAAATCTATTAATTTTGTTTCTTTGATTAACAATCATATAATAGTAAATAATATAAAAAATAATATTAAAAATGAATGTTAGTTTTAGAGAGGTTGATCCTTTTAATTGTTGGATATGGATAAAGTTTTTTGAACTACCTAACCAGGAAGAGAGAAATTATCTTGATGGTCTTTTTGATAGTTGGTATGTATTAGGGAGATTAGGAGGTTTTAACTCGGAAAATCTTCAAACCCATGAAGAGGGAGCAGAACTAAGTTGGATGTCATATGATAACGAATTATCTAAATCCTCATTGCCTTCATTAATGCATAATTTAGGTCAGTTGGAATATCAAAACTTATGGTCAAGATGTTGGGTCGATTTTGGGACTGCTGACCCAATTTCTATTGATATACTTATAAATGCATTACATCAAGTTTCAGTTGATTATGTAAAAATTGATGAATTAATAATTGGAGGAGAAAATAGTAATTGGCAAGTAGAAGATCATCCAGATTCTATTTTTAATAATTAATATTTAAATTATGAAAAATGTAGTGAGACTAATAATCCAAGATAAAAGAATCAAAAATTTGGAAAATAATCAATTGAAACTCTCCAATGATGAGTCTCATTATCTTAATAAAGTTATGAGAATAAAAATTGGTGAAGAAATACAAATAGTAAATGGAGAGGGTTATTTATGGAGAGGTATTAAAAATAAAAATAATTGTATAGAGATTCCTAATATAAATAAACCAATTTTATTTCAGGATAAAAAAAAGGTATCTTTAGGTATTGCGGTTGCTTTGCCTAAAAATGGTTTTGAGGATATTTTAAAAATGTGTACAGAAATTGGAATTGATATTATACAACCTTTGTATTCCGAACACCAGATAAAAAGGATGTCAAATCAATCATTAAAAATGGATAGATGGAATACAATTATTAATGAAGCAGTTGAACAATGTGAAAGATTATGGAAACCAAAAATATTAAATATTGTAGATATTTATGAATGGATAATATCTTTAAAAGCAAAAGATATTATTTCAATATCTTTAACCAGAGATGAAAATTGTTTAAGTTTAAATCAATGGCTGAAAATGCAAAATTCAACTTTCCAGGAAACAAATGTTTTATGGAATGTAATAGGGCCAGAAGGAGGTTGGTCTAAGAAAGAAATTTGTTTCTTTAAAGAAAAAAAAATTCAATTTATTAAATTATCAGAAAGTATTTTGAGGACCTCTACTGCTTCTGTTACTGCTTCATCAATACTTGCTCATTGGAGAAGTTTTGATATTGAATCAAAATATTCAAAAAAATTATGAAAATATTTTTAAATTCCTTTATTACTGGATTCATAATTAATTTTCTCCTGATTTTTGTATTTAGGCGATATCCAATTATGACAAGAAGTGGATGGGTAAGTGCAGGAATTTTAGGTACATTACTTTGGGGATCTTTGGGCTGTACGGGTTGGATAAGTGTAGTTCTATATCTAGTCTTGGGTTCTTTAGTTACTAAAATTGGATTCAAATACAAAAATAATTTAGGAATTGCAGAAAAAAGAGGAGGCCGCAGAGGTCCCGAAAATGTTTTGGGATCAGCTTCTACAGGCTTATTTTTAGCATTGATGATTAAATTAAATTTAGCAAATATAGTATTATTAAAAGTAGGTTTTGCAGCAAGTTTTGCTGCAAAGTTAGCAGATACTTTTGGAAGTGAAATTGGAAAAAGATATGGTAGGAATACTTTTCTAATAACCACATTCAAAAAGGTTCGACAAGGTACTGAAGGTGCTATTAGTTTAGAAGGAACAATAGCTAGTTTATTTGGTGCAATTCTTATGTCATTTGTAATGTTCATTTTAGGATTCATTACAATAGAAAAAGGATTTTTAATAGTTAGTTTTACAGGATTTGTGTCTACAATTTTTGAAAGTTTTATTGGTGCAACATTTCAAGATAAATTTAATTTAAGTAATGAGGTTGTTAATTCGATTCAAACAAGTATTTCAGCAACTTTAGCAATATTATTTTATAAATTTATTTTTTAAAAAAGCATTTAATTTTTCAATCTAATTCTCTCCATTTCTGGAGAACTTCCCAACTCCTTAATCTTTGATATATGTATAAATGCCCATTTGCGTTTAAATGAATTCCGTCATTTGAGGTCCAATTAATACTTCTTCTATCGGATTTCATTTCTTTAAAAGTAGAAAGGAAAGGAACGTTTTGATTTATACAAACTTCTTCCATCCTTTTCTCATATGCATCACAATATTCATTTGAGTACCATAGACATCCTCCAAATGGCATTTTTCTCTCATCTACTGGAGATAATCCCATTACAAATACTTCTGTTTTTGATCTCATTTCATTAATTAATCTCTCAAATCCATATTCGAATCCATCTATTTCAATTTGAGGCCTACCATTTATTTGACCAATTCTGGCAGTATCATTTAAACCTACATTTAACAAAATTCCTTTTGGTTTATTTCTTCTGGTTTCTCCTCTAGATAACCATTCTTTCTCCCATCGATAAGCAACTTTTTCAATTCCATCACCCCTGACTCCTAATTGATAAATTATTGGACTATTTTTTTGTTTTAACCAATCTTTTTTAAGCCTCTCACACCATCCCCCTCCATCTGCATCACCCCAACCATAAACAGAACTATCTCCTATCACTATTAACTGTTTTGGTAATTTAGCCACTATTTATTAAGGTTAGTATGCAATCTAAATTAGTTTAGATTTTATTTTATCATTTAATAATTCACCGATAATAGCTATTAAACTATAAGTAAATATAATTATAACCACTTCATTCCAAGCAAAGGAACTTAGTGATTCTTTTAGTTGCCACCCAAGTCCTATACTTCCAACTATACTAACTATTGCTGTTTCTCTAATAATTATATCAGACCTATAAGCACAATAAGATAAGTAACTTTTTGATTGATTTATAAATAATCCAATTAACCAACTAGATCGATCTGAAATACCAATAGCTTTAAATGCAACATAATTATTTTTATCTATTTCAGATAAATTATCGTTTAATAATTTAAAAGTAATTCCAGCATTATAAAAACCTAAAGTTATTGAAGCTAAAGATAACGAGGGTTCATTAAACATCAATAAAATTAAAATAATTATTGTTGGAGGTATTACGCGAATAATAAAAGCGAAAAACCTTAAAGTAATTATGAAATATCTGTTTTGTGAAATTAATAAAAGGAATGGAGGAACACTTATGGCAATACCTGTTGCAAAAATTCCTAAAGTAATCGTATCGAAGATTGATTTTAAATAGTTGTCAGGTAAATTAATAAAATTAAAAAATATATTTTTACTTAATAATAAATTTGAAAGATAAAAATTATTTATTAATAAGTTAATTAAAAAATAAATACAGTAAAAACTTATTAATATTGAAATGAAAATAATCACTATAATAAAATATGAATTTACTCCTTTAATTTTGAATAGCTTAAAGATCCTTTTGGAAAATAGTAATAGAGAAGAAATAGAAAATATATAAGTCCACATTTCATTGAAATTTAAAGATTGAAAAGATAAGAAAATACTAGTCCCAATTCCTCCAATCCCAAATAAGCCTAGTATGGCTGTACTTCTAATACAACATTCAAGTCTATAAAAACCAAAATTTCTTACTATTTTTATTATTGGAGACCATATAAGTATCATTAAAGAAGAGAAGTTATTACCATTTAAGGCTGTAATAGATTCGATTATCTCTGAGCTTATAAGTTTTAATTGCTCACTTATTACTTTCGCATTTATTGCAATAAATGGGATACAAATTGCTATTATTCCTACTAAGAAATTAATCCCAAATATTTGCATTAGAATTAAGCACCATACTAATTCATGTATAGATCTGATTATATTTAAAATAAATCTAAATATATATTTTATAAAAACTGGTATTCTAATTAATCTATAAAAAATATCTGATGATAATATCCCCAAAAAAGTGCCAAATATAATACTAATAAACCAACTTGTAAAAGAAATTAAGAGAGTTTCATTTAATCTAGTTATTGTTATACCTAAAATTTCTCTACTAATTTTTGGAGTAAAAGCTGATTTAAAAAATTCAATAAATAGTTCTAATCCACCAATATGGAAATCCTTTATAATTTGATAGGTTATTGGTAAAAAGACTAGTATTGGTATAAAGCTTATTAAGGTATGATCTAATTTTAATTTTTGCAATTTATTATTTAATATATATTTTCAAGATCAGATTCGATTAATTTATCTCTTGGGATATCAAAATAAATTTCTCCATTTTTTAAACCAATAACTCTTGTAAAACCATCTATTAGATCTATCTTATGAAGGGAGAATAAAATAGTATTTGGTAATTTAATTTTATAGTTATTTAATCTTGAAATAAAAAGATTTTTTAAGTAATTACATGATCTAGGATCTAGATTATTAAAAGGTTCATCAGCAAATAATATTTCAGGTTCTTGTATTATTGATCTTGAAATAGCTACTCTTTGTTTCTGTCCTCCTGATAAATTTTTTAAATTTCTTGAATAAATACTTGAGTTTATTTGACATAATTCCATGCATTTATGAGCTTTAAGAAATGTACTTATATTTAATAAATTTTTTAAAGTAAAAATTAGATTTTGATTACTAAATAAACCACAATTTACATTTTGCTCAGCAGAAAGATCATCTATTAATCTTAAATCTTGCCAAATTGTTCCAATTTTCCTTTTTTTCGAATTATCAAGATTATTAAAACCTTTATCATAAATTTTTATGTCTCCATTAGTTTGCCTTTTCGTACCATTTAAAATTGAAATTAATGTCGTTTTTCCTGCACCACTTTTTCCAATTAAAGCAATCTTTTCTCCTTCATTTATTTTTAAATTTATATTTTTAAGTATTTTATTATTGTTATTATATTGAAACGAAATATTATTCAATTCTATGAGACTTTTCATCTGATTTTTTTTAATTTTCTCCCAATTTCTTCAATATTTTTATACTGTTTAGCATCACTATTAATAAACTTTTTAGCATTAAACATTTCTAATATTATTTTATGATTGGGGTTGTTTTCATTTAAATTTAATATCACTTTTTTCATTTTTTTTGTAAAACCTTTATAAAATTTCTCATCTAAATCTCCCTGTGATAGCCAATGATAATCAACGTAACTTGGCGTTACAAAAAAAACATCGATATTTTTAGTCCTTTTAGGATTATTTTTTAAATTGTTTTCAAAAATTTGTTTGTTCAAAGCGCCTGCCTCATAAGCTCCGCTATTTACTAAAGCTATAGTGGCGTCATGGCTGCCACTGAATCCAGGCTTCTTACTTTTAAATTCGGAAGTTTTTACACCTGCAATATTTAAAAAATATTCTGGCATTAATCTCCCTGAAGTTGAATTTTCAGAGCCGAAAGTGAATCTAAGATTTCTTAAACTTTTTAGGTCACTTAATTTTTTAGCGGGGGGCAAGTTTAATTTCTTGTTGACTATAAATACACTTTTAAATTCTTTGTCTATGTCTCTCTGTGCTATTACTATTGAATTCTTTGTTTGTAATCTTGCTTGAACTCCAGTTAATCCTCCAAACCAAACTAAGTCTAGATTTTTTGTTCTAAAACCCGTTACTGCTCCAACATAATTAATAACTGGAACATATTTTACCTCCACATTTAATTGCTTTGATAATTCTTTAGATAATGTATAAAATCTCCTGTCTAACATCTCTTGATTCTGATCAGGAATAGCTCCAATTTTTAATATATTATTCTCAGCTTTTATCGATGAACTAAAAACTGAAAGGAAAAGAAAACTTGGTAAGATAAATTCTTTAATAAATTTATTCATTTAATAAAGTGTGTTAATTGCATTTTTTAATCTTTTTAGCCCGTCCAGAATATTAGATTTTGAACTAGCACAGGAAATTCTAATACATTGATCATTACCAAAAGCCTTCCCAGGAACAACAACTAAGCCAAAATCTTCGAGAGCTTTTTTACAAAAATCAACTGACGAGATATTTGAATTTGGTAGTTGTGGAAATGCGTAAAATGCTCCATTTGGAGGGTTTAAATAAATATTTTCTATATCTTTAAGACCTTTTGAAAGTACTTGTCTCCTTTCATCGTAAATCAAATTGATTTTTTCAAAATATTCTTTTTTAATTTTTAATGCTTCAATTGCACCTTTCTGCACAAATGAACATACATTACTAGTACTTTGACTTTGTAAGGATGAGGCTGCTTTTATTACATCTTTTCTTCCAGCTAAATAACCTACCCTCCATCCAGTCATAGCCCAACCTTTTGCAAAACCATTAACTGTATAAATTCTATCTTCTAAATCTTTCGCTAATGAAACTAAAGGTATATGATTAACTTTATTTTTTAGAATTAATTCATAAATTTCATCAGATAATATATTAATTTGTTCATAATTTCTTATGGTTTCTATTATTTCAAGTAACTCGTTCTCACTAAGTACTTTACCTGTTGGGTTATTAGGCGAATTTATTATTATAAATTTTGTTTTTGAACATATTTTATCTTTGAGTTGTTCTACATCAATCTTAAAACCATTCTTTGGAGAGGTTTCTAGGAATATAGGTTTACCTCCAGCTAGCTTTACAATCTGAGGGTAACTGAGCCAATATGGCGAAGGAATAATTACTTCATCGCCTTCATTTAAAAGAATTTGAAATAAATTATAGATAGCTTGTTTTGCACCATTGGTTATCAAGATATTCTCAAAATCATATTTAATATTGTTTTGGAGTCCTATTTTATTCGCGATGGCATTTCGCAATTCTAGGTTTCCAGCTGCTGGCCCATATTTAGTATATCCATCGAATATGGCCTTACTTGTCGCCGAAATAACCTCTTCAGGAGCATCAAAATCTGGTTCACCTGCGCTTAGATTACATATATCTTTACCTTCTGCTGCAAGTTTTTTTGCTTTGGCACTTATTTCAAGTGTAAGTGAAGGTTCGATAGTAAGTGCCCGCTTTGATAGTAATTCTTCACTCATTTTCTATAAAGTGACTTGAAATCACCTTTTAATTTTATTACCTTTAAAAAGAATAAATAATATTGCGACTGTATGCTCTTTTTTTATAATTTTTCTTAATTTTTCAATATTTTTTATTAATTAACTTAGGTGGAATAGAAAAAATTTTTAATTCTATTAATTATCTATACTAAATTAGAAAATATTTATTAAGTTTGTATAGATATTACTTGTAAGGTTTTGAATAGATTAGTTGTTGGATCTGGAAATATTTTTGGTAATTTAGTGGTCGTTGGTGAAGCTCCAGGGGCTCAGGAAGATTTGGAAGGTAAACCTTTTGTAGGTAAATCAGGAAAGTTTCTGAAGAATTTATTGGAAGTTTCTGGAATTAATATTTATGAAGAAGTTTATTTCTGTAATGTAATCAAGTGCAGACCTCCAAGGAACAGAAAACCAACTCCCAATGAAATTTCTATTCATAAACCTTGGCTAATTCAACAAATAAAGTTAGTTAATCCTAAAGTCGTTGTTTTAGCAGGCTCTACTGCTATGAAGACTATTCTTGAAGTGAATAAACCAATATCTAAACTTAGAGGTAAATGCTTTAATTTAGAAGGAATAGAATATATTCCAATATTTCATCCTTCTTACTTATTGAGATTTTCACAAAATGAAATTAATAATCCTTACGGATTGACGTTAAAAGATCTTCAGAATGTTAGAAATAAATTATATAATTTATAATTAAGTAGGTTTCAACCTGAATACCTAAAGTTTCATGTCTTTAACTAAATCAAAAGAAGTTAATAATATATCCAAAAGGTATTCTACTCAGATAGAGAGAAGGATAACAAAAACAGTAATGGTTGGAGATATAGGTATAGGTAGTGAACATCCAGTAAGGATACAATCTATGATAAATGAAGATACTATGGACGTTGAAAATGCAGCCTTAGCTATCAAAAGACTGCATGATGTAGATTGTGAAATAGTAAGATTAACGGTACCATCCATAGCACATGCAAAAGCTGTTGGGGAAATAAAGAAAAAGTTAAGAGATAATGGTATTAATACACCTCTAGTTGCTGATGTACATCATAATGGGATGAAAATAGCTATGGAAGTAGCCAAACATGTTGATAAAGTAAGAATTAATCCAGGTTTGTTTGTATTTGAGAAATCAGATCCATCAAGAACTGAATATAGTTTTGAAGAATTTGACTCAATTAAAAAAACTATTTTAAAAAGATTTACACCCTTAGTAGAAGTTTTAAAGTCACAAGACAAAGCTTTAAGGATTGGAGTTAATCATGGATCTTTATCAGAGAGAATGCTTTTCACTTATGGTGATACTCCCTTAGGGATGACTGAGTCTGCGATGGAATTTGTGAAGATTTGCGATGAACTTGATTTTCATAACATTATAATTTCAATGAAAGCATCGAGAGCACCAGTTATGATGGCGGCCTATAGAATGATTGCGGATAGATTAGATAGTGAAGGCTATAATTATCCACTTCATTTAGGTGTGACTGAAGCAGGAGATGGTGATTATGGCCGTATAAAAAGTACAGCTGGAATCGCTACCCTTCTAGCTGAAGGACTTGGAGATACCATAAGAGTTTCTTTAACAGAAGCTCCAGAGAAAGAGATACCTGTTGGATACTCAATTTTACAATCATTGGGGCTCAGAAAGACAATGGTTGAATATATTAGTTGCCCCAGTTGTGGTAGAACTCTTTTTAATCTCGAAGAAGTTGTTGATAAAGTAAGAAATGCTACATCTCACTTAACTGGACTTGATATTGCTGTAATGGGTTGTATCGTTAATGGACCAGGTGAGATGGCAGATGCAGATTACGGATACGTTGGGAAGGGAAAAGGTACTATTGCTCTATATAGGAGAAAAGAAGAAATTAGAAGAGTTCCGGAAGATGAGGGCGTAAAAGCATTAATTCAACTTATTAAAGATGATGGGAAATGGATTGATCCTGAGTAAATATTTCACTAACAAATTTATTAAAAAAAGTATAATCTATTATTATTATGTTTACGTCGCATTTGAAATTTAAAAATATCTTTAAAAGAAATAATTTTTTTTTATTGCCATTGATATTCTCAGGTATAATCTTCACAAATTCAATTGAATCTTCGATTTTAAAAAATAGTAATAAGGAAGTCATTGATCATGTATGGCAAATTATATATAGAGATTTTTTAGATTCAGAGGGTGAATTTAATAAGTCTAATTGGATTAAATTGAGAAAGAAATTACTTAAAGAAAATTATCCTAATGCTGATGATGCATATATTGCTATTAGAGAGATGTTAGAGAATTTAAATGATCCTTATACAAGATTTTTAGATCCTAAACAATTTAATGAGATGAGAATAGATACTGCGGGAGAATTAACAGGTGTAGGTATTCAAATCCTAAAAGACTCTGAATCAGGATTTCTTGTTATTATTTCTCCAATTGAGGGTTCACCAGCCTCTGAATCTGGAATCCAAGCAAAAGATAAGATTATTTCTATAGATAATATTTCAACAAAAAGTTTAGATATTGAGGGAGCTGTTAAATTAATTCGAGGTAAGAAAGGTACGAAGGTTGATTTAGAGATTTTGAGGAATGGAACTATTATCAATAAAACTCTTGTAAGAAAAAAAATCGAGATAAAGTCAGTTTCAAGTAAGATAAATTCTTCAAAAAAAGGTTTTTTAATTGGTTATGTACGTATTAAGCAATTTAATGCAAATGCTTCAAAAGATTTAAAAAAAGTGCTTCTTGATTACGAAACTAAAAATGTCTCTGGATATATCCTTGATTTAAGGAGTAACCCTGGTGGTTTGTTAGATTCAAGTGTTGAAATTTCTAGGCAATTTATTGATGAGGGCGTAATCGTGACTACATTATCCAAAAATGGTTTAAAAGAAGTAAAAAAAGCTAATGGTAGTGCTTTAACTAATAAACCATTAGTCGTGCTCGTTAATGAGGGTTCAGCTAGTGCTAGTGAAATTGTTTCGGGTGCTATAAGAGATAATTTTAGAGGTAAACTAGTTGGTAAAAAAACTTTTGGAAAAGGTCTTGTTCAGTCAATGAGATCACTTGTAGATGGTTCAGGCTTAACAGTTACAGTGGCAAAATATTTAACTCCAAATGGCATTGATATAAATAAATTTGGAATTACGCCTGATGTACAAGTGAATATGAATGTAAATCCTATACTTCAAAATGAGATAGGTACAAGAAGAGATAAACAATATAAAGTTGGAGAAAATGTTTTAATAAAACTTATAAAAAATAAAGGCACAAATATTAGCTTCGTCCCTAATTCAACTAATCTTAATGTTGCTTTGGATAACCCAAAAAAGAGAAGATTATTAAAAACTCATATCTAACATTTTTTTTATGGGTTTATATGCCTTTTCTATAATTTCAGGTGGTAACTCAATAGAAGGATAATTATTTTTTAAGCAATCTAAAATTTTTTCTAGTGTATTTAATTTCATATAAGGACATTCATTACATTTGCAGCCTTCTAAATCAGGTACCTCTATAAAATTCTTTTTTGGTTCTTTCCTCTTCATTTGATGAATTATTCCTGGTTCAGTAAGCACCATAAATGTTGTTGAATTATCGCTGCTTATGAAATCTAATAATTTGCTGGTAGAGCCTATATAGTCAGCTAAATTTAATAAATTCTGACTGCATTCTGGATGAGCTACTACCTTTGCGTTAGGATTTTCAATTTTTAATTTTAGTAGGGCTTCTTCACTAAAAGTTTCGTGAACGATGCAACTTCCTGGCCAAAGCTTAAGTTTTCTTCCTGAGTTTTTCTGTACCCATCTCCCTAAATTTTGATCAGGTGCAAAAATTATCTTTTTGTCTTTTGGAAGTTTATTTACTAATGCAACTGCATTACTACTAGTGCATATAAGATCACTTTGAGCCTTTACTTCAGCTGTACAATTAATATAACTGACTACGAAATGTCCTGGATTATCTTCTCTAAATTTCTGAAATTCATCTGCAGGACAGTCATTTGCCAATGAACATCCAGCATCTATATCTGGTAATAAAACTGTTTTATCCGGACAAAGTATTTTTGCAGTTTCAGCCATAAAGTGAACACCACAAAAGATAATTACATCTGCATCAGTGTTTGCAGCTTTTCTTGATAACTCTAATGAGTCACCAATAAAATCTGCTATGTCTTGAATCTCAGGCGCCTGGTAGTAGTGAGCAAGAATTATGGCATTTGAATTTTTGCATAAAGTCTTTATCTCAGAAATTAATTCTTCTTCAGTTCTGGTAGATTCTTTATTAGCTGTAGAAGTTGTAATGGTTAGGATTTAAAATGTATTTTATTAATTATATGATCAAATAGAAAAAATTCTGTCAAATTTTAAGATTGCTGTTGTTGGAGATTGTCATGGACTATGGTCTGAGGTAGATGTCAGCATCTTATCAAAAAACAAGCCTGATATCGTTTTATTCGTTGGAGATATTTCAGACGGGAATATAAAAATATTGAAAAAGATTAATTGTTTAGAAATTCCATCATTTGTGATTCTCGGTAATCATGATAGGGGTCGCGATAAATCTGGCGAAATCCTACTAAAACAAATTAGGATTCTTCAAGATAAATATTGTGGGTGGAAGTTAAAAATTTTTAATAATCAATTAAATATTATTGGAGCAAGACCATGTAGTTCAGGAGGAGGTTACTTTTTATCTAAAGAGATGATAGGAGTTTACGGTCCTTTAACCGAGGAAGATTCAGTAAAAAGGATTATTAGTTGTTATGAAAATGCTCGTATAGAGCTTCCTCTTATGATTATTGCCCATTCTGGTCCTTCAGGTCTGGGATCTGAACCAGAAAGTATTTGTGGAAAAGACTGGAAAGTTCCTGCAATGGATTGGGGTGATAGAGATTTATCTTTGGCAATATCAAGAATTCAAAAAGAAAGGAAGTTAGATCTTGTGATTTTTGGTCATACTCATAATCAATTAAAAAGAAATCTAGGTGAAAGAAAGATGTTTGTCGTAGATAAAAGAGGAACTGCTTATCTTAATTGTGCTGTCGTTCCAAGATATAAAAAAATTGAAAATGATGAAATAATCATAAATTTCTCTTGGATTGAATTTCAAGATAATAAGTTAAGTTATATTTCTCAAAGATGGTATACGGAATTGGGAGATATTTTTAGTGAGAATATGTTATTTAAAGCTAATTGATATTAATTATTCACTCGAATTTTTTAGGTTCTCTGTAACGAGAGAAAAGAGTTTGGGATAAAAGATATCCACCAATTGCTGCAGCCGAGAATGCAAGACTATTTTTAAATAAAGGCATTATTTCTGATGATCTTGTAATAATTGGAGCCAAGCCAAAAACTCCAAAGAGCATTCCCCAAAGAGGTGATAAAAGAGCAAGAAAACCAATTGAGATAAATTCTTTGTCTTTCCTAGGCGCAGCGGAAAATCCTGCTACTAAACCACCTAGGATAGAGGTGCATAATGTCCAAATATATTGTTCTTTAGTAAATCCAGGAACCACTTGACATCCACCTCTTTCCAAGCAAACTTTCACAGAATTTATAGCATCAAGCACCGCTCCATCCTCTCCGTTATCACGAACGTAATATTGATTCCCAAATCTTGTCTGAAGTTCAACCCAAAATAATCTTGGTAGAAATGAGAAATATGCTTCTCCTACATTAAAATTTAATAAATTACCTCCTCTGGGATCAGCAACTATAAGAAGACTTAATTCATCAAGATTCCAATAATCTTTGATCGCAAGCCCAGGATTACTTTCAAATTGCGAAAGATACTTTATTTTCCATCCGCTTTCTTTCTCAAATATATTTAAATTCTTTTCTAGCACTTCTTTTTGTTTAGGACTTAATATTCTAGCTAAATCGAGGACTGGTGAATTTACTTCAGGCAAAAGCTCTGGATTATTAAGAGCGAAAGATGGTTTACTAAAAATTAGTATTGCTAGAGATAGTAAAATTCCTAATAAATAGTTAATCTTTGTAGGCATGAAAAAATTTTAACTACGTATATTGTCACCGATGAATAGTCTTCCTGCGAATAGCCCAAGATGGTTTACAGAAATAATTTCGGAAAAAGGAGGCATTTTAAGTTTTTATGATTATATGAATATTGCATTAAATAATCCAACTAATGGTTATTACGGAAGTGGCAAGGCAAAAATAGGCAAAAATGGTGATTTTGTAACTTCTCCATCTCTATCTGATGATTTCTCTCACCTTTTAGCTATTCAACTAGAAGAGTGGATATTACAAATAAAAAATAAGTTAAATTTAAAAAAGAAAGTAACAGTCCTTGAATTTGGTTCTGGTAAGGGTTGTCTATTAGGAGGAATAATTAATTATTTTCTAAATAAAAACTCTCAAATTCTTAATGATATTTCATTTAAATTAATCGACTTAAATGAAGGAATGATTGAAATACAGAAAATAAATTTAAAAAAGTTTATTGAAAAAGGCATTGATATAAAGTGGGTATCTTTAAGTGATTTGGAAGATAATAATTTAAATGGAATAGTTATTGCTCATGAAGTATTAGATGCTTTTTGTGTTGAAAGAATTCAATTAAAAAAAGGTGTAATTTATCAACAAGGTGTACAGCTAAATAAAGAGAACCAAACTCTAGATTTTATAAATTTGCAACTTACTGAAGAAATAAAAAAATTTATTAAAGACATTAAAAATGAATTGGGGGTGAATATTCCTCCTGAAGATGCTCCAGAAGAATGGACTAGTGAATTAAATATTGATAATTTAAGTTGGTTGAAAAATCTATCAAGAAAAATTAATAATGGAATATTACTAATCATTGATTATGCAATAGACTCAAAAAGGTACTATTCCCCTCAGAAAAATAAAGGTACTATATTAGCTTACAAAAATCAAAGGGCATTCAGGGAAATCCTACATAGTCCCGGTGAGTTTGATTTGACATGCCACATTTGTAGTGACCTCTTGATTTATCAAGCAAAATTAGCAGGTTTTGAATCACTTGGATTAGTAAAACAAGGCGAGGCATTACTTTTATTGGGCTTAGCTCAAAAACTATTTGAAATTCAGAATAATCTTAAGAATGATTTATCGCAGGCTTTAATAAGAAGGGAAGCGATGCTTAGATTAGTTGATCCAATTTGTTTGGGAGATTTCAAATGGTTTGTTTTTAAAAAATCTAGTAGTAAAAATTTTTTAATAAAATCCAAATGCATTAACAAAAATATTTAAGGAAATCACTTTCAACAATATCTGTATAAATACTAACTTTTCCTATCTTGTTAGGGAGTATGAATCTCATTTTCCCTTCTTGAACTTTTTTATCACCCATTAAAATTCTAACCACATCTAATTTATTCAAAGATGGTACTTCTATTGGTAATCCATATTTTTTAATTAAATTATTCTGCCTAATAGTTTCATCTTCGCGCCACAAACCTTTAGAAAAGGCAATATCTCCAGCGATCCTCATTCCAATTGATATCGCTTCTCCATGCAGATACTCTCCATATCCACATAAATTTTCAATAACATGGCCAAACGAATGTCCATAATTTAAGAAGGCTCTAATACCTCTTTCTTTCTCATCTTCCGAGACAATAGCAGACTTTATTTCCACAGAGTTTTTTATGATTTTTATCAAACTTTGATTTTCTAGATTAACTATATTTCTCAAATTAAATTCATCTTCTAAATATTCAAAAAGTTCTTCATCCCTTATAATTCCATATTTAATTATTTCAGCCATCCCGGCCTTAAATTCGCGTGATGGTAGTGTTTTTAATGTATCAGTATCAATAAATACAGCTTTAGGTTGATTAAATGCACCAATTAAATTCTTGCCTTTTGGATGATTTACTCCAGTCTTACCTCCTACTGATGAATCAACCATTGATAAAAGAGTAGTAGGGATTTGAATATAATCTAATCCTCTTAACCAAGTAGCAGATGCAAATCCCGTAATATCTCCAACTATTCCCCCTCCAAGCGCCATCATTAGTGAACCTCTTTCCATTCCATATTCAAAAGCAGCATCATAAATCTTATTCATTGTTTCAATGTTTTTGAATTTTTCGCCCGCTCCAATAATAAAAATTTTTGCAGAATAATTATTTTTATTTAGGCTATCTAATACTATGTTTCCAAATAAGTTAGCAATTTCCTGATTTGTTATTATAAGTATTTTCCTAGTATTTTTTATACCTAATTCAACTAATCTATGACCAATTTCAGATAATAATCCAGCTTTTATTGTAACCTCATAAAAGTTTTTATCTATCGGTACATGGATTTTGTTTTCAATCACAGCATTTAAAAAAAATTGATAAAGTATCTATTTTAAAATATTTTTATCATAACTTGATTTGAAAATTACTACAAAATATTTAGTTGTTAAGAATTAAAATTAGTAATAAAATTTCTATATGTTTACTTCAGGAAATATTAATAAGGATTCTAAACCCTATCCAATAGGCATTATTGGAGGAGGACAATTAGCTTTAATGCTTGTAGAAGCGGCAAAGGAGAGAAATATAAAAGTTTGTATTCAAACAAAATCATCTGATGATCCAGCGGCATTAAAAGCGGATAAAGTTATTCATGCTGATCCATTACAAATTAGAGGAAATAAGAGTCTTTTAAAAAACTGTGAAAAAGTTATTTTTGAGAATGAATGGGTAAAAATTGAAAAATTAAAACAAATTGGGTCTGAAGTTTTCTTTATTCCAAATTTAGATTCATTATATCCATTAGTGGACAGAATTTCTCAAAAAAGATTCATAGATAAATTGAATTTGCCATCACCTAAGTGGCTTCCTATAAAAGATTTTGAAAATCTTGCTGAAGAAGATTTAAAAACATGGAAATTTCCAATAATGGCAAAATCCTTTAAGGGAGGTTACGACGGTAAAGGGAATAAGAAAATCTCTAGCAAGGAAGAATTAGACAATTTTCTAAATATGAATATGTCTGAAGAATGGATAATTGAAGAGTGGATTGATTATGAGAAGGAAATTGCTTTGATTGGATCTAGAGATAATGATGGTGTTATAAGAGTATTTCCAATAGTTGAAACTTTTCAATTAAATAATATATGCCATTGGGTATTATCTCCAGCACAAACGTCTTATGAAGTTGATATTTTTGCATATAATATTTTTTCATCGATTGTTAATGATTTAAATTATGTGGGTGTTTTAGGAATAGAATTCTTTTTTGGTAAATGTGGTCTATTAATTAATGAGATAGCTCCAAGAACTCATAATTCTGGACATTTTTCGATTGAAGCATGTAATTCAAGCCAGTTTGATCAACAAATTTGTATTTCTTCAGGTATCAAGCCACCTGATATAAATATGAATAGCGAAGGGGCCTTGATGATCAATTTGCTTGGACTTAAAAAGAATTATTCTTTAAAAATTGAAGATAGAATTGAAAAGCTATCTAATATAAATGGCGCAAATATTCATTGGTATGGTAAGTCTAAAGAAAATTTTGGCAGAAAAATGGGTCATATTACTTTTTTACTTGATGAAAATAATCATAAGAAGAGGAGTGAAAAGGCTGATTCATTAAAAAAAGAAGTTAATGATATTTGGCCATCACCTTATGATTCAAAAAATAGGTTAATATAATTTAACTGCCTTATTGGTTAAATTCTTTTACTGTGCTCTGATCTGACTCTTAATCGACTTGTGGAGACTGTCGTGATGTTGAAGTAGACCATCCCAGTAGTTGGAAATGGATGCTCACTTTGTCTCCTCTTCTGGCTTTTCCAGGTCGATGCAACAGAAGATTAACGGTAAGGCGGTATTAGACTCAAAGACTGTTGACATAACAGCCTTAGAGTCTTTTTTTGATATTTGTTTTATTTAAATTTTGCTGTAAATAATAGAAATGATTTTTGATTAATTTAGATTAATATCTTTCTGTAATAACGTTTCTTTCTAATTTTATTATTAGAAATTATTTAAAGGTTTTATAAATTGTCATTATTTTCTTTATATTAACTATTAAGGCATTATTATCGGAATTCTTAAATAAGTGTGAAACTTTTATTGTTAATAATCAAGAGATTTTTTCAAGCTTTGCAGTATTTATTTATTTAATTAACGTTATCCACTAAAGTTGTTATCAATTTTATGGATTTAAATTTGTGTCTATTTAAGACATTTATTTTATCCATATAAAAAATCAATTGTTGATCCTCTATCCGTATATATTTGTACCTCAAACCGTACATCTTTACTTGTCGATTGTCTAGTCTGCTTAGTTAGAACATATAAGTTACAGGTTTAATTCTAGTGTTTTCAACACCAATACAATCTTGTAATAAATATGTATTGAGTTATAAAGATTCTTCAAATCATATGCATAAAAAGGATTTTATGCGAAATACGCATAATATTCCTAAAAGCATGCAAAAGAATTTAATTTATACGTACATGACTATCAAAATTCTAAAGTTAGAATTCAACAAAAAATTTGAGGTAATCAATTATGAATTTAAAAAGATTGTTATTAGAAATACAAGAAGAGAATAAAAGAAATCTTGATAATTCGGGAGATTATACAACTCTTGCTGAATCAAAAAGCCAACAAATTGTATCAAAAGATGATTCAAATACCGTCCACTACAGAAGAGATTTAGATTCTCTCGGTTAGTTAAATATATTTCTTTTTATATAGTAGTTTTTAATAGTTGGATTAGTTTGTTAGTGCTTGTTGATTTTGCATATATAATTTTTAGATCAATTGAAAAATTTAGGGATTTATTAATAATTCTCTTGATTTCTCAAAAAAAAATATGTGAAACTTAGAAAGTAATCCAAAGATTATGAGGAAATATTATTAATGATTATTTCTTAATGTTTGAGCTTTTAAAAATTGCTACGTTTGAAATAATAACTAAATTCTATTCTTTAATTATGTTTTTAAATTACCTTCCTAGTGGGATGTCTGAAGTAGTAGGCATAACAATGGTATTTGCATTTTTAGTTGGAGTAATATTAGCGGCAATGTTTACAGCAGATAAAGGTAATACAAAGAATTTATATACGAAAACAACTAGATAATTAATGAATAATTAATTAAAAAAATCTGTAATAATGTTGTTTTATATTTGATCAAAAATACAGTTAGATATACCTTCAAAATCTAACTTAAATTTAATTTGAAGTTGTCATTATTAAAATTATAAAATGTAATCACAAATAATCTCTTAAACCTCTACGTATTTATTTTTTGCATTTGAAAATTATCTAAATCTTGTCGCAAGGAAAGTTCGTTTACTATCTCTAAATTACACTTTATAAGATGTATAACTTAAATCTTTAACTTTTTTATACTTTTTATTTTCTGATAAATAGTAAAGATTTAATCTACATACATAAAATACTCTCTTCATTTTATTGTATTTATATTTTTTACTAGATCATTTATCTTTAGAATGTAATTTGATCCTTTAAAGTCTTAAATAAAAAAAGGGGGTTATTAATCATTTGTTTTTTTAGAGTTATCAAGTAATCTATTTAATTTTAAAAGTTCATCTTTGGAAAATTCGCGATATTTTCCTGGGGGTATATCTAACTTAATATTCATAATTCTTACACGCTTTAAAGATCGTACTCTGTAGCCTAATGAATCACACATTCTCCTAATCTGTCGGTTGAGTCCTTGAGTGAGTATGATTTTAAATTTTTTAGGTCCCAATTGTTTCACGAAACATCTCTTAGTTATGGTGTTCAATATTTCAACTCCATTACTCATGCTTTGAATAAAGTCTTCATTAATAAAACGATCTACGCTTACTATGTATTCTTTTTCATGATTATTCCTTGCTCTCAGTATTTTATTAACGATATCGCCATCGTTAGTTAAAAAAATTAATCCCTCGCTCGGCTTATCCAATCTTCCAATAGGAAAAATTCTTTTAGGATATTTAATGAAATCTATAATATTGTCAGGTTCTACTTTTTTATCTGTTGTGCATACAATTCCAACAGGTTTATTAAAAGCTAAATAGATGTTTTTTTGTTTCGTTGGTTTTTCAATTCTTTGACCTTTAACTTCTACTTGATCTACTACTTCTACCTTTGTACCGATTTTTGCAGTTTTACCATTAATTTTTACTTTTCCTTCTTCAATTAATCTATCTGCCTCTCTTCTCGAGCAGTAACCGACTTCGCTTAAATATTTATTTATTCTGGTAGCCATTATAGATAATTTTCATATTCATTAATAATTAACTAATTTCCCCTTATTTTAGATCAACTGTCAATTACTTATCTACAGCTATGTAAAGAATAAGCATTTGGTTTTAACTTATTTTTGTAATTTTTATATTTATTTAAATCAACAAAATAGGTTTTCTATCTCTTTAAAAGTCATTCAAAAAGGAACTGATATTAATTAAGTTATTTTAAAACTTATTTTGTTTTAAAAATCTTAAAGGGAAAAACAGTTCCTTTTAAACTTTCAGATATTTATCTCCAACTTATTATAAATTTCAATTAATAAAAATTCGCTGGATTTGAATAATTTTGTTCATATTCTGCTTTTATTCGATTAGTTAAATATTTAAGAAATTAATCATTATTTTATAAGCTTAAGATCATAAAAAGCTTAAATATTTCTTTATAGCGTTCTAAACTTTGATGTTATATTCTCTACTAAACAGTCTCAACTGCTTCATATCTTTTTTTATAAGTTTTAGTTATTCATAAATTTTCTTCTCTTTAAATTTTTTGTAAGGATAATATAAAAGAGTATTTACACTAAAATTGTTGCTTTTATCAAAAATGTTTTACAATAATAGGTAAGTATTTATAGAATTTTAATGTGTATTTCAAGTAAAAATAAGTTGATATTTATCCTGAGTATTTTCTATATATTTAATTTATCATTTAATAACGCAATTTATTAGAAATATATCTGTAGTCGCTTAGAGCAAATAGATTACTTTTTTCAATTTCTTATTCACGTTTAATTAATTCAATAACTTAGATCGTTGTTAAAGGACTTAATTATGCTAGATATATTGCCAGCTTTCAAATCTGAAAGTTTCTTTATTTTATATTTCCTCATTTTTATTATTTCATTATATTGAAAACTTAATTTAATGAGTATATTTCGAGTATTTATAAAAAATTACAATAAAATTTAAAAGTAAAGTAATTCTTGAAAAAAATATTTTATGTAAATAATAATTTAATATATCATGATAATAATAATTGATTAAGAAGCTTATTTTTAATTTAATCTAGACTATAGTTAGAAAATTGAAAATTCAAGAAAATTTCAATAATGAAAAAATGTGATATTTGCGACAAATCAGGTAAAGTTCAATATAGAGTTAAATCTATTGAGTATAAGAATTGGATCTTTTGTTGTAAAGTTTGTTGGAAAACAATATCTAAACATGAAAAATATTTTTATGGTGGTACAAGAAAGTCTTCATAATTTAATAAAGTTAAATTGATTGAAATTTTTAAAAAAGTATTAAATAAATATAGTTCTATTTTTGCTTAAAATGGTAATTTTTTTTGGTTTAAATTCTTTTACCCTTTATTTAGTTTTTGTTTTACAATGTAAAATTTATGAATATTATAATTCCTCTATAAAAACTTAACTTTAACAATAATTGATGAATACTTTTTTAAGGAAACTTTCAATCATATGGCTCTTATTTATTCTGCTCCTGATCTTTTTTGAAGGTTATAAAAGATGGAAGTTTCAAGGATTTATTTGAAGGATGAACAGTAGAGGAAGATATCATTCATTACACTCTAATAACATTTTTATTATTGGGGAGTTATGTATTCATATAAAGATGACTCAAAACTTTTTTCCTTGGAAGTTTAAATTTGATATTGATTTTGATTCGGAAATCAAGCCTATTTTGAAAGATTTAAAGAAAATTACTGAGAACCAAATTTTTATTTTCATTAATCTTATCAGAGAAAACAGTAAAATTCTCCAGCTATTATAAAGTTCTCAAAATTTTAAAAAATATTAATAGGGTTTAGCTTTTAGTTCAGATAATGCCTCTCTATAATAATTTTTCTACCGATTTCATTAGAAACTAATAAATAGATTTAACTGATCATTTATTCAAAAAGAATTTTTTGCTTATTTTATCTATAATAAAATAAAGCCTAAAAAATTATGTATGTAATTATCCAAAAATTTAAAAAGAAGGTGATATTCTGAAAATTTTTAAACTAAAAGTCAAATTTTAGTTTTAGAGAAATAGTTTAGAGTTGAAATTATGTTTTTAATAATAATAAAAGTTTAAAATTAAATTAATTGCTATTTAATGGAGAAGTAACTTAATTGCGAGTGATTAATTTTTTATCAATGTCTTTTGATATGTTGCTTATTCCGTTTTGCATTCTAATTATCTTTTATCTTTTTAAGTATCAAAAAAAATTTAAAAAAGTGAAGTAAGTTTTTAAAATTTTATTTGTTCTTAGTCAGACCTTTAGGTTTATAAAGCTTGATAATTGAAATTTGTTATGTCTAAAAGGCATTGCGATAAATAATCAATTTATTATCATTTTTGATTTAAATTCAGCTAACTAATATATATTTTTATAAATTCTTTCCTAAGCGTCTTAAGGAACGAATAACCTTTTTTTGTTATTTCCAATTTTTATAACCTCTAAATAAGTGGTCTCCATGAGGGATAAGTTTTCTTTGGATTTGACATGTATGTATTGTCACATAAGTATCTATTGTGCTGAAGCGAAAGTGATTGCATGTAATACATATTTTCATATACTTCCTTTTTAATTCTCCTGCCTCGAAATAATTCCATGATAGCGGACCCTCCGTGTTGCTTAGTATATTTGTACTATCATTAATAGCAGTCGTTTCTATCTCGGTCAAGTGGAAATTTTAATTATTTAATTTGATTTATTAACTATATGCTTAGTAAGGAAAAATATTTACTTAATTAAATTCACAATAATTTTTCTTTAGAACTAAAATAGCTTAATAAATTATACAAATATGGGCGAAGCCAAAAGAAGAAAACATCTTGGTATTCCACCCAGAATAAAAAAAAACAAAATTAACGAATTTGATAAACTAATTTCTTGGATACCTATTAGTAAAAGACAACTCTCAAAGTATCCCTATGCCGCTCCAGTTACCATGGCTATTGGTTTGATACTTTTGCTTGTAGATTTGACTAGTTTAAATGTTGGGACTGGATAATAAATTATAATTTCTAATATTTGTATGTCTATCCTTCAGACTTTCGATTTATGAATATATTTTTATTATGAAAGTATCTAGTAATATTAGAAACTTTGTCTAAATTAGAGCAAATATAAAAATGTAAGTTTTTTAAATTTTTATATCTTTTAAGAAAATTTGAATATATCTTTTGAAATAATTTTTTACGTTGTAAATTTAATTCTTCAGCAAATAAGAAGTTGATCTTTAGGTGTTTATTATGAAAAATTAATTAATAATTTTGTTTAAATCCTTTTGATGTTTGCGTTAGTCTTGCACCAAGATAAGTTAATAGAATTATCCAAAATACAATTTCTAGTCCTAAGTTTGCCATGGTTTATTCCTCCATAAGTTCTAATAATGGTTTAATTCAAGAGTAAACTAAAATGCAAGAGTAAAAGTGCTTAAAAAAAATTTTTTGACTAATTATTTTTATTATGTAATTTAAAGAATACACTTTCTTTGAAATTATTTTGTTTAGAATAATAAGTAGATTAGGATTTTATCTTTTTGTGCATTTTTATGGAAACTTAAATCTTTTTAATATTTTTATTAAAGATATTTAATTGTGATAATTTTATATAATATTTATTAGATTTAAGAAGATTTGCTTATTGATATCAATAATAATAAGTAATATTATTTAAATAATGATGTTTTATTTTATGACTTGTAAAAAGGATAATCATTCTCATGAACATTCAACTAAAAATTCTAATAATTTCTCAATAAAGAAAAATAATGATGTAGTAGATCGCTTTTTGAGTGTTTTATGGAAAAGAGAAGTGGATTTAAAATTAACTTTTAAATAAATTTAGATAAAAAAATCAACTTATAAAAGAGGAATTTCAAATATATTATTTCATAAATAATTGAAAATTTATTTTTACAATGACTAATTGTTTTATATGATTTCATTAAAAAATAATAGTTCAAATTATTCCATGTATTTTTATAATTCAAAATCAATTGCTATTAAATCTACTCTTAATAAATAATAAATGATATTTCTCTAAAAAAATAAAGTCAAATACTTAATGAAGACGCAAAATATTTTTATTAGCAGAAAAAGCATATATCTTTTAGACAATTATCGGTATTTTCGTTTAGGTATTTTGTTATGACTTATAAAAGATAATTAATTAAATATTTAAATTATTCAAAAGAACTTTCACTTAAATTTCTCTTTTGTTAAAACATTATCTTTTTTTTTTTAATTTAATTTAATTTTAAACCAAAGTAATTATTACAGTTGAAATTCTAAATTTTATGCTGTTGTGGGATTTCTAAAAAAATGCAAAACATTATCATTATCCTATTTTCAAAATTTATTTGCAATGCGTAGAATAACTGATTTACATTTTATCATTAGATAAATATATTATGGGTGTTGAGTTTTAGGAGGTCTTCCAAAATGGTCGATAGCCTGCCAGAAATTTCTTAGAAAATACCGACTTAATTAACTGCTCCAATTATTTTTTATTAATGTCTAAACTTAATTCCTCTGCATCGTTTAGGTGCCCTATAGGAGACAAGTTTAATACTAGTTATCTTAGCCCCAGTTAAGAATAGTTGGTTTTCATGATTTAAAAAAATAAGTAAATTACTTAATAGCAAGGATCAATGATTTAGGTGCGTTATTAAGATTAAACTAATAATAAAGTTAAAAAAGAGAGAATTTAATAAATTCTCTCTTTTTTTATTTAATTTTTTAAGAGATATTAATTTTAATATAAAGGTTAATTTAAATATTTTTATTTTTCAAGGATCTTGCTTTCATTTTGCAACTTTGAGGATCCCACTCTTTTTTTATTGCTCCTAAAAATTTAAAAATAAAATCATCAGGGCACTTTAGTTTTTTTTGAAGATTCTCTAATTCCTTTGATATAGAGTTGTAACTTTGAGTTATTGGTCCCAAATTATCCTCTTCACTAGGTACCCAATTAGATATTTTGAAATCACTCATTATAAAATTTATTCGTTTTCTTCAGTAATATCATAATAAAAATATTTTTCAAAATCTGTATCGGAACAACAACTCTGTCCAATTGTCTTTTCTAAGAAGTCATATGCTTCGTTAAAACTTTTGAATTTTTTGAGTGTATACAAATCTTCTTTCCCATCCAATCTTTTTAAAACAAATGTCATCTTATAAAAATATTTTGTTTGAATAAAAATTTAAATTATTTTATTAACTATTTTAAAGTTTCTGGATATAGTTTTTTTATTTTTTGTTTTTGTTTTTCCAGTTTATTTTTTTCATATCGTTCAGACATTATTTTTCTTATAAGTAATTGGGGTATTAGCCAAATTAATGCTATTGCTATTGCCATAAAAGCTGGATTCCGCCAAGTTAATTGTATGATCCTTAATCTTAAATCTTCATCTAAAAATTCCATGATTTTATAAATATTACTTAAATTAATTGAAGAATTAAATTAAATGCATTATTTTTTAAATACATAAAAACATTCCTTGGATTTACTATCCTTAACAATTACTTTACTCAATATTAACTAAATTAAAAATTTTTAGTAGTAATAATTATTTCGTAAATATTATTAAATTTATAATTACATAGTTAATATAATTAAAGTTGCTTTTGTCTCTTGCCAAAATTTTTAATCACTGGTTCTAACAGAGGAATTGGCCTTGAATTATCTAGGCAACTTCATCAAAGAGGTAATTATGTTATTGCTACTTGCAGAAATGCCTCTGAAGATTTAGTTAATTTAGGAGTTAATATAATCGAAGATGTTGATATTTCTTCAGGTCATTCAATAACAAAATTAAAGATAAAACTTAAGGATGTTAAGTTAGATGGCATTATTCATAATGCAGGTATTGCTGAATATAATTCTTTTGAGGATTTAGATCCTGAAAGCATAAAGAAGCAATTTGACATTAATGCTTTAAGTCCATTATGTATGACTAGATCTCTCATTAACCTATTAAATAAGAAATCAAAAATTGTATTTATTACAAGTCGTATGGGATCAATTGATGATAATACTTCTGGTAGTTCTTATGGTTATCGAATGTCAAAAGTTGCTTTATCAATGGCAGCTAAATCCCTTTCAATAGATTTAATTAAAAAAGAAATATTTGTAGGTATACTGCACCCAGGGTTAGTTAGTACTCGGATGACTGGTTTTACAAAGGATGGAATCTCTACTAAAGAATCTGCTAAGGGTATTTTGGAAAGAATAGATTCTCTTAATGCGAGTAATAGCGGTAAATTCCTGCATGCTAATGGAGAGGAATTGCCTTGGTAGGGGATCTCTTGTTTTGATTTATTAAATTAACTTTAAATATTTTTCAAAATACTTCTCATACCATTAATTTATAGTTATCTTAAAATAAATTATTACAAAGGAGGTGATTCATTGTCGTATCTACCGAAAAATACGGTTACAAGAGAGGCCGTGAATTCAATATCTACAATTTCCCTGGTCTCTCATTCTATAATTAAGTCAAAAGGTTTTATTATTAATCGCTTTATATAAATTCAAAATTAGACTTCTTTATAAATTTTTTATAAGGAAGTTTTTTTATGTTTAGTTATTTTGTCAATTAGTTTTTTGATGAATAAAATCCTTGCATTAAGACTAGTTGATTCGAATTCTTTGCATTCATTTTTCAAAATTTCTTGCCCGTTTTTACCTAATCCAGAAAGTATAAATTTTTTATCTTTTTTAATCCATTCATCAGTCATTATGCCTTCAGTTTCAACATGAAATTGTAACCCATATATAAATTCTCCTATTTTAAATAGTTGTTCACTGCATCGAGCACTGCTTGCTAACAATTCTGCATTCGGAGGAAGTATGATACGATCTCCATGCCAATGCAAAACTTTTAATGGTTCTTTTGGCTTTAAACAAGCTTCATCAATTGATGAAATCTCAGACCAACCTAACTCTGGCTTATATCCTTTATTAAATTCATCTTTTAGCCGCTCTATTTTTCCTCCTGAAATATAAGCTAATAGTTGAGCTCCCAGGCAAACACCAATAATAGAAATTTGATTTTCTATCGCTCTATTTATAAACTCAATCTCATCTCTTAACCAAAAATATTTATCTTTATTTACATCCCTTACACTCATAGGACCTCCCATTATCAAAATTAAATCTTCTTGATTAGGCTCAGGTAATTTATTACCAATCGACAAATTATATATCTCAGGTAGAAATCCCTTCTGCTTAGCAATCTTTAAAAATAAACCTGGTCCTTCTCTTTCTATATTCTGTAAAACTAATAATTTTTTCAATGAAGTGACCCTCTTTTTTTTATTTATAAATAAATTTTATATTAAATAAAAGCACTAATAATTAAAAATAATAAACCTAAAACCACTGATATAATTGCAATATCGACAATTAAATCTTTCCAGTTGTAACCTTTTAATATTTTTTCTTTATCTTCTTCACTCATTAGATTTTTGAGCCAAGACCAGTCTAAAAGTTGAGTTAGAGCAAAACCAAATATTATATGCCCAACAATAATACCAATCAGATCAATTTTTGAAATTTCTTTTGAAAATTCAACAACTAGAAATATCACCATTAATCATCTTTAGTTGTAATAGTTTTTCTCTCTTCTTTATATTTTTCCCAAATTAATTTTATGTTATCTTTAGAAAATCTATTTTTTAAATCGTTAAATTGTTTTTTAAATAACTCAAAATTTTCATCTAACTCCTTTTTTGTTTGATCGTCTAAGAAATTAGAGGTTAACTTGAAGATGTACCAACTGGTGGCAATTAGAAGTATCAGACCTATTATTTGCATATTGTTTTTATTTATACTACAACTTTTAATAACTTTTTGAAAATTTGTTGAATAAATAAAACTTTTAAATTTGCAAAATTAATTAAAAAACTATTAGTATTATATTTAAGATATAAATCAGTATAAACACCGATTTACTTTGTTGAATTTTCAGAAGAGAATATTTTTAGTAAGTAAGGAGGAGCTAATTAATGGTTTGCAACCCACCTGAGTATTTACGAAAAAGATTCTTATTTAAAGAAAAGCCGAGAATGGGACATTCGTTAAATTAATCTCAATCAATTAATCTGATAAGATTGACATACTTAAAAAAGTTAAATTTGGAGATTAATCACGATAATTGTCCCCTAATCTAATTTTTATATTCTTAATATTAACTAAGGCTTGTTCAAATGATAAGTAAAACAAATTATTTTAGTTAAATTCTATTATAAAAAAGAATATTAAAAAGAGGCAAATACTGCCTCTTTTTTTTTATATTTCTCAGTTTTTTAAACTATGATTATTCACTTCACTAATTATGAATATTTTTTAAAAATAGGAATTTATACTGTGTAATTTAATTCTCTCTAGGGTGTAAATTATTTATATCAGAAAACTCCTCACACATAAATTTCTGATTATAAAAAGCGCTTAGGAACAATTTAACTAGGTGCTTTTTTATGAAAATTCTGTTAATTAGATAGAAAATAACAAACTTAGTTTAATAAATTAAAGAGTTAGATTTTTTTTACAACAAATCTAATAAAATGTCTCAATCAGATTTTTTAGTAAGATTATTAAGAATATAACCTTTCCCGAAGCAATTTAAACATGTTTTAGCTCCATCTATTGAAGTTCTTCTATAACCATATCCATTACACTTATTGCAATTATATCTTATTTTTTTTGTAATCTTGGAACGAATACTCTCTGCCTTATGTAACAAAGAAATAGTTTCTTTCCTACCAGTTGCTAATTCTGCAACTTTTATGAGTTCTTCATATTTATTCTTTAAAACTTTTTGTTTCATTATTAAATTAAAATACAGAAGATGTTTGTGAGTGTAATCTTTATATGGAGTTTTAAGAGTTATTATTTTTTTATATTATGAATCTATCTAAAAAATATTTTAAATGTTTGAATTGAATCACAAAAAATTTTATTTTAATGAAAATTTAATAATTATATAAATGTATATTTAATTTAAATATGTTCACTTAATTTTAAATTAAAAATATAACCTTCAATCAAGATTCTCATTTATTTCTCCTGCTTTCTTTAAATTTTTTATTAAGAGATCATTTTCTTTTGTTAGATTTTCAAGAGCTGATTGTGTAAATTGTTCTTTGGCTTCAAATTTAGCAGATTTTAAAAATTTTTTATTAGGATATTTTTTTCTTGATTCGAGATTCATATTCATTTGTGAAGTAAAAAAATTATAAAAGTTAAAAGTTTTAATTTGAGTGATAAATTTTACAAAAGAAAAATTATTTTCTGCATTAACATTGTTTAGTAAGTTTTGTACATTGCTGTGGAAAAAACTGTTGAAAAACTCCTAAAAAGTGGATAACTTTTTTGGGGATCATTGAAAATAAAGGGTTTTTCGTTAATTACTTAATTTTTTATATAAAATATTATAAGTTAAAATTAAATATTAAAATTATTTAAAAAGCTTGCAATAACAATGGGATCAACACTTTTTATAAATATGTAAAATTAAACAATAATAAGACGCCTTGATGAAGGAAATTAAAAATTCTTTTTTTTATGAAGAAAATTTACAACAATCATTGAGTTACATAATTAAATATTAAAAGCGTTCCGGTTTTCTCTATATTCTTTTGTCACTATGACGATGATTTTTTAATATATTTTTTTTAATACAAAATACTTGTTATGACCGAAACTAAAAATGAAAAGAAAGTTTGTAGTGGTAAATCTAAAGTTATGTTTACCTATGGGATATTACAATTAGGCTCAAGTTTGGTCTCTGCGATCTCCTTAGCCCTCATAGCATTGAGTTTGTGCAGTTTAAAGAGTGAATCTAAAAATTTTGTTAATTGTGTTGAAGAAAAAGTTGAACAGTCTACATCGATTTCTGACGCAGTAAACTTTTGTAATGGAGGTAATTGATTAAAATTATTTGAAATTAACCATTTATTGTTAAAATCAAATATTTTTTAAATCCTTTAATTCTATATATCTCATAACTATTTAATTTTATTTAGCTCTTATATATTTATATATAAAAAAGTTAATGTTAACTAATAATTATAAATTATGGATCCTCTCCATTCTTTAGTAAAAGAATCATTAAATCAGAAACCAATAGGTCAATCAAAAAATTTTGAATGGTTCATTACTGACATCGGTATTGCAGCTTTATTAAAAAAACAAATTAAAAATTTATCTTCTTTGGATCCTATTAAAGAAGCTTTTGAATTAGATTTAGATTTAAGTAAGGAGGAGAAGCAACTAATAATCTTGGATGAAAAAAAAATTTTATTATTTTATTCATAAAATTATATATACTTTAATATCTAAACTTTTTAAAAGTTTCTAACTCATAGTTTTTTTAATTCAGATTTTCATATGAAATGGCCACCAACTTTATGCTGGACAGCTCCATATACCAAAAATAATAATAGGCATTTTCAAGTTAAATCCTTTGGTGGTAAAAAAGATAATAGATGGGTTGAATTATTCGCTGTAAGAGACAAAGAACTTCTTATAAAAATAAGCTGGAAAGATCTTAAAACAAACTGGAAAAGTGGATGGCAAATTCTGCCTAAAGAATAACTAATAGTTTTAATGAATTTTGATTTAGATAAATTTCAACATATGAATTCTAACTTTCTGAGTTTAATGCTTTCTCTCTCATAAACATAAATGCACCAAAAGAGAAAGCTAAAGAAATCAAAAAAGTAATTGGATAATATAAACCCCACAATTTCATTTTTAATCTTTTACCTTCTACAAAATAAAATATAAATATGGCTATTAGGAGTACGGCAGTGTCTGCAGAGACAAATCCTGAAGTAGGAGTTGACCATGCCCCATTAAAAAAGGCTTGACCAATTTCTAAGGGTGAACCACTCACAATGCCGTCTTTTACTTGATTCGCAAATTTTACGATAAAATAAAATGGCCATGCTAAACCTGCAAAACATGTAAATCCATAAAGAGCTAGCCTTAAATTAATCCACATAATAAATTCTTAAAAATACATTTATAGCAATAATTTTAAATAATTTGATGTAAAAAATAATTCAAATTTTTGATCATAGGCAAAATTAAAAGTCATTTTTATAAAAAATTTTTCTTTTATTTCTAAAACAATTATTATTGAGTCTATATATCAAGCTTTAAATGGAAGTAAACAATAGTAATTCAGAATCATTAGATAAAGTTGAATATAAAGACGTTCTACAAGAGGAAATACAAAATTTTCTTGAAATTGAATCATCCAAAAATTATGAAGAAATTGAAAGAAAAAATAAATTATCGAGAATAAAGAAAACTCCTTTAGAAGTCATTAACAGATTATTATTTTTTCTATTCATTGGAAGTTTTATTTTTTCCTTTATTTCTGTTTACTCCGAAAATAAAACATGGTTTGTTTTTTATGTAATAAGTGCGTTTTCTTGCGTTTTTTATACTCCAAATCGAAAAGCTTTAAAAGAATTAATTGCTGCTTGGCCTAATATAGAAGATATTATAAGAGGAAGAAGTCTATGGAGAAAAAAATGAATTCAACTAATTCTTTTAAAATGATTTCTTAATATTATAGTTTCATTTATTGAAGGTAAAATGAAAAAGAAGAAAGTGATTAGTGAACTGATAAATAATATTTATTAAGTCAATTATTTTTCTTATTTAAAGTTTTTCTATTATAAAAGCACAAAAATTTAAAATATAGACAAAATATTTTTAAAATAAATAATTAGAATTACTAAATTTAGTATCTAAACATAAGATATATTTGTACTCACATTAATACAATAAATTCCCTAGATTTTTATCTAATTAATAAATCATATTGGAATCTTTAAGACCTATTTATAATCCATTCAACAGTTATTTTACTGAAAGGATGTCTAGTAATGCCTCTGAAGAATTTATTAAGCTTATTAAAATTGCAAGCTGTTTACCAAGAACAGATGTTTTAAAAAAAGAAAATAATTATTGGAAAGGAGTATGTAGAAGTTTAATTTTTAGGTTCCCAGACGATCTAGAAATCTTACTAATCCCAAAGAACAAAAATATAAAAAATTCGGAGGGTACAATTCAGATACGATCTGCATCTAGGATTGGTCAATCGGATTTGGGTGTTAATAAAAAAAGGGTAGGAAATTTATTGTATGAATTAGAGAAACTTAGTTAAATATTTATTGACACCTCAGCTATATTATTTATATGGAAAGAAAAGTTAATTTTCAAAGCTCAATACTTGGTAGATTTATCTTAGTAAGTTTCAGTATTTGCTCCATAACTTTATTATTTACTATTTTTGATTTAATCTTTAGGTTTGTTAAATTTGTTCTGATTTATAAGGAGCTTAACTACCTATGGACTTTATATTCAAATTATTATTTTTTTATAGCCATATTTTTTTCCCTATCTTGGTTAACTACTAGTTATTTCCTAACATCTTACTTTTTTAATAATAAGAAATTCATTTAATTTCTTTTATAAGTTTTTAATTACAAAATTATTTAAAACCCATGTAAAATTTTCTTTTAAAAACATATATTTATGCTTTAATTCAAATAAATAAGACTTTATCTTTATGGTCAAAATTATTCTTGTAGGAATTATTTTAGCTTTGGTATATTCGCAACCGGATTTAAGACTTACTGTCGCGGATTGGTTGAGATCAGCATCTGATTTTTTAGTAGAGTCTGTACAAGTAAAATAATTTTATTGAAATTTTAAATTAATTATCATTTTCTCCTTTAATGAAAATAAGTGAAACTACACAAATAACGCTTATTGCAGGACCTGGTGACAAATTAAAAATCATAGAAATAGTAAAACCGATGATCGAAATTAAAAAACCATAACTTGATGCTCTAATCATCGCAATCCTTAGACTAGGAGCTTTTCTTACACCTAAAAGTGTTGGAGTAGAAAGTAAAGCTATTACGAGTATTACTCCAACAGCTGACATTGAACTTACTATTACTAAGGCAGTAGTAAAACTAAGTAATAAATTTAATAGTGAAACATTTATTCCGCTTGCAGAAGCCCCCTCTTGATCTAAACCAACATAAATAATTTTTTCATATCCAAATGTGATAAGACATGTAAACATTAAAAATGCAATTAAAGTTCTTATTAAATCTCCATAATTTGCTGTCAATAAATCTCCAAATAAAACCGCCTCTAAGTCAATTCTTATACCTAATATTGGGATAATTAAGACACCAAGACCTAGCATACCTGCAAGGATAGTATTCATAACAGCTTCATAGTTTTCACTTTTTTTGTTAGTTAAACTTTCAGCGACAATTGCTCCAGTAAGACCACTTATTACACCACCAATAGATGGATGAACACCTAAAGCCAGTGCTAAAGCTAATCCCGGTAAAACGCAATGAGAAATAAGATTAACTTGGAGTAATCTTTTGTGAGTGATCAATACTGTTCCCATCGCGGGGCATAAAACACCAGTAAAAATAGTAATTATTAAAGGTAATAGCCACCAATTTGAATAAAAAAAAGACATTAATGGAATGATTCGGTATGATCTTGAATAAAGGTTTGAAAAATAACTCCATGCTTGGAATTGAATTTGAAATCACTAAAAGGCAAAAACATCTTCTTGATGAACTTCAAAGATGTGATGATGAAATGAGCGGTCAAGAACTTCATAGGCAACTTGTTAATGCAAATAAATCTATGGGTTTGACAACCGTTTATAGAAATCTTCAAATTTTGATTAAACATGGTTTAATAAGGTCGAGACATCTCCCAACTGGCGAAGTTTTATATACTCCTGTAGATAGAGATATACACCATTTGACATGTGTTCAATGTGGAGAAACTTCAAAAATTGAAGGTTGCCCTGTGAAAGATATTCATGCACCGAAGGAAAGTTCAAAGAAGTTTCAATTTTTATTTCATACTCTCGAGTTCTTCGGTATTTGCCAAGAGTGCTTTCAAAAAAAAGCATAATTTTATAAAAGACTTTAATCACAATCACATAAATTTTTTTCTTTTAAACAACAGATATCATCAAGTTTATTTTGAACCTCTTTAGGATTTCCTATAGCTATAACAGTTTTATCAAGAACTACTACTTTGTCATAAGCATTTAAAGATGAACCCCAATCATGACTGCTTATAAAAACAGCCATACCCGCATCAGCAATTTGACGGATAATTTTTAGAAATTCATCTCTAGCTGGAGGATCTAGTGCTGAGCATGGTTCATCAAGAAGAAAAAATTTTGAGGGTGACATCAATGTTTTTGCTAAAAGTGCTCTTTGTTGTTGACCACCGGATAATGAATCAAGTCTTCTTTTCGCAAGATTTGATATACCTACTCTCTGCATTGCCGCCTCAATCTCGCAACATTTATTTATCCAAGTCTTTGGATTTGATATCAATTCTTTTATTTGAAAGGGCGAATCTTTTCTGAATCTTGATTTCTTTATTTGTCCAAGAGCAACTAATCTTTCTACCGTTATTGGGAATTTCCAATTCATTGAACTTCTTTGAGGCATTAGTGCTACTTTATTTCTTACCTTTAATAATTTTTCGCCATCTATAGTTATTTCACCTTTATCGGGTGAACCTTGACCTTGCATTAATCTTAATAATGTAGATTTGCCAGCTCCGTTAGGACCTACTAAAGCAGTGAGTGTTCCTGGTTTTATTTCTAAAGAGACTTTACTGATAGCAGGCTGTGTTTTTTTTGAATATGAATATGTAAGATTTTTTGCATTAAGTGTTTGCATAGATCATTATTCATTTAATACTCCAATATTAAAGATAACAATATAGGAAAGATAAATTTGATTTTCAAAACATTTTGCATTAAGGCTTGTTAATTTAAATGAAAATGATTATCATTTTAAGATATTAAAACATTTCTATGTCGATTTTTAAAAAAGCTTTTTTTCGTAAGAAGTCATTCAAAAAATATTCATTGATAAAAAATTCTATTGTTGCAGGTTCGGTTTTTCTATCAGCATTTGGCCAAGATGCATTTGCAAAGGATAAAAAATATGTTGCTGTTGAACCGCTAGCTTGTGATCTTGTGAAGTCAATAGCTCTTCCTTCTGATCAAGTTAAATGCTTAGTCGGTAGAAAAGAAGATGTACATGATTTAAAAATCAATCCTAGACAGACGCAATCACTTAGTAACGCTGATAAAGTTTTTACTCTTGGGAAAGAGATGACCCCAGCGATGAGAAATTGGGAAGAAAAATCACAAACAGTTGTTGTTGGTGTAAGTGCAATTGATGTAGAAAATCCTTCAGGAGATTCAGGGGCTTTTGAATGGGCTGGTGTTTTCGATCTAAGAGCAGGAAATTACACCTGGACCTTCGCAAAAGTTGATGGAGAATATGCTGATCCTGCGATGAGAATGGTTATTTTAGAATCTAGTGATATAGAAGCTTCAGAAGATTATGCTTCTGAATTACTTGGTAATAGTAAATCCATTAATAAAAAAAATAATGGTGTTTTAGTTCCAAGTGATAAGGCTTACACTCTTAACTTTGATCAAAATAAAGATAAAACTGTTTTTAATTTAGAGATTAAAAAAGATGGTAAATATGCATTTTTTACTGAGCATATGCCTTTTGAATTTGAAGCAGATGAACATTTTCTAAAGGATCTTGCAAGAGTTGATATTGAGCCTATAGTTCAAGAACCAGATGTTGGAGGTCATGATGATCATGATGATCATGCAGGACATTCTGATCATGGAGCTGAAGCTTTTGAGTGGGCAGGAACTTTTGATCTTCAAAAGGGAAATTACACATGGACCTTCGCAAAAGTTGATGGCGAATATGCTGATCCAGCTATGAAGATGGTAATAATTCAATCGGGAGATATTGAACAATCTGAGGAAATGGCATCAGATTTATTGGAATCTGATAACTCCATTAATAAATTTAATAATGATATTCTTGTCGCAAGTAAGGCAGCATATTCTTTAAATTTTGATCAGGATAAAGATTCGACAGTATTTAATTTAGAGATTAAAAAGAGTGGTAAATATACATTCTTTACTGAGCATATGCCCTTTGAGTTTGAAGCAGATGAACATTTTTTGAAGGATATTTCTAGGATTGATATTGAGCCTATAGCTCAAATTCCTGACGAGGGAGATGGGCACCATCACCATCATCATGGGCATGGTTCTTTAGATCCTCATGTATGGCATGATCCTAGTAATATCATAAAAATGACTTCTGTGATTGGAAATAGTCTTAAAAAAGATATTTCCGTTTTCAATAGAAAAGATAGGAAATTAGTAAATGAGAGAATTGATTCAGTTAATTCAATATTGACTAGCTTAAATAAATGGGCATTTGAACAAGTGGCTACTATTCCCGCCTCAAATAGAGTTATTGTCTCCAAGCATAAAGCCATGGATTATTATGGTGCAGCATATGGTTTTGAAACTATAAGTTTATTAGATACTTTGGGGGATTCCTCTAGTTTAAGACCTGAAACTATAAGTTCAGTCTTAAATGAATTAAAAGAAGATAATGTCAGAGCTCTTTTCCCTGAGCAAAAGCCTGCTTCTAAATTGCTTAATAATTTGAGTAGACAAAGTTCAATACCTCTTGCTAAAGATCAAATATTTGTAGATGGACTAATGCCTAAAGGTAATACTATATCTGTTGCTGTACATAATACATGTACAATTGTGGATTCATTAGGGGGCTCATGTGATAAGGCCTCGGGTGTTGACCTTGAGAATAAGTGGAATTCGCTATCTAATTAAATTAGTTTATTGAAATGGTTTTCATTTTCTAATTTTCTAAACTATATTTAATAAGAGATTAATTGTTTGAAAACCATTTAATTATGAATTCGGAGAATAAGGTTCCAGTTACTATCCTTACAGGCTTTTTAGGATCTGGTAAAACTACTCTTCTTAATAGGATTTTAGGAGAGGAGCATGGAAAAAGGATTGCAGTCATTGAAAATGAATATGGTGAAGTTGGTATAGATCAGGGTCTTGTAATTGATGCTGATGAAGAAGTCTTTGAAATGTCAAATGGTTGTATTTGTTGTACTGTTCGAGGAGACCTCATAAGAGTTCTTGGTAATTTAATGAAAAGAAGAGATAAATTTGACTATGTTTTAGTTGAGACAACTGGCTTAGCTGATCCCGGGCCTGTGGCTCAAACTTTCTTTATGGATGAAGAAATAAGTTCAGAATTTACATTAGATGGGATCGTCACTCTTGTAGATGCAGCTCATATTGATCAACAGCTAGGACGAAGCAACGAGAGCTCTGAGCAAGTTGCTTTCGCTGATGTGATCGTTCTTAATAAGACTGATTTGGTATCCGATGAAGCACTAACAAATATTGAATCAAGGCTGAAAGATATGAATCGTATGACTCGCATTATTCGAGCAAAGCAAGCAGATGTACCAGTAGAAACAGTTTTAAATCTTAGCGCTTTTGATCTTGATGAAGTCCTTAAAAGGAGGCCTAGTTTTCTAGAACCTGAATATCCTTTTGAGTGGAGTGGTGTATTTCCTTTGGAGGAAGGCAAGTATGAATTAATTCTTGAAGAAGGACCTGATCCAGAAATGTCTTTAGTGGCGATATTGGATCAAGGATGTACTGAAGATGAATTAAAGCAAGGTGCTGAATCTTGTGTTAGATACTATGCAGAAGCTCCTGAAGAATTAACACCAAATAGCATTATCCCGTATGAGAAACATGTTAATTTGAATTTGCAAAGTCAAGGCAGTAAGAGATTTATCTTAGATCAGAAAAAATCTTCTAAAGTTGGACTCTTCACGCAACATACTGCAGAAGAATTTGAAATTAAGTTGAAGAGTTTAAATGAATCAAATTCTGGGAAAATTATATTACCTGAAAGTGAAAGAATATGGGTGGCAGAGCATGAACATGATGATGAGGTTGGTTCAATAGCAATAGAAAGAGATGGGGATGTTGATCCTGAGAAATTAAATACTTGGATGGGTAAATTACTTGCTGAAAAAGGAGTTGATATTTTTAGAACAAAAGGTTTTATAAGTTATGCAGGGAATCCAAAACGTATAGTCTTCCAGGGTGTTCATATGTTATTTACAGCTCAACCAGATAAGGAGTGGGGTGATGAACCTCGAAAAAATCAATTGGTTTTCATTGGTCGAAATCTTGATGAAGAGCAAATGCAGAAAGATTTTGATAAATGTCTAATGTAGAGCCATTTTTACCAAGAGGAATGCTCCATGAAGGTTGGAGCTCTGAGGTTGATGATTACGCTATTGTTTGTGGATGGGCAATGGGAGGAAAAATATTTGTCGTGGGTGACGCCGCTGGAGGTCTTTATGCTTTTGATTATTTGAAAGGAAATACTATTTGGAAAAATGATAATGTTCACAAGGGAGGATTATTGGCAATATCTATAAATTTAGATGGAGATATTATTTCAACTGGCGGCCAAGATGGATGCGTTAGATTTTGGAGAAGTGAAGATGGAAAGGAAATAAAAAAAATAGAAATTGGTAAAGGATGGGTAGAACATCTCAAGCATTCTCCTGATGGTAAATATTTATCAGTAGCTCTCTCAAAGAATGCATACGTTTTAAATTCAGAAGGTCAAGAAATTTGGAGATCAGAAAATCATCCAAGTACTATAAGTGCCATAGCTTGGGCAACAAATAATGAATTGGCTACAGCTTGTTATGGCCAAGTGGCTTTTTACCAGATTAATAAAAATAAAATTAATCAAAAATTAGAATGGCAAGGCTCGTTAATCTCAATGGTTATTAGTCCTAATGGAGATATTGTTGCTTGTGGTAGCCAAGATAATTCTGTACATTTCTGGCGTCGATCCACGGGGCATGATGCTGAAATGACAGGTTATCCCTGTAAGCCAAGTAATATCTCTTTTGATCATACTGGTACATTATTAGCTACAGGTGGAAGTGAAAGAGTTACAGTATGGAGTTTTGAAGGGAATGGACCAGAAGGTACCATTCCAGGTGAATTAGGCCATCATACTCAACCTGTAACAAGTCTCTCTTTTTCAAATAAAGGAATGCTTGTCGCCTCTGGATCTAGGGATGGTTCGGTTGTAGTGAGTTTTCTAGAGAAAAATGGGAATGGTAACCCTGTGGGAGCAGCATTCTCTGGGAATTCTGTCTCCGCAATTGCATGGCGACCAGACGATTGCGCAATTGCCGCTGTTAATTCTGAAGGTGGAATAAATTTATGGAACTTTAAAGTTAGAACTGAGCTTTCATCAAAAGGATTTGCATAGATATTTATCAATAAAAATATTCTAAATTATTCATATGATTGGTTTGTATAAATAATGAAAACTAATTTCAGTTATAAATTTTGAAATTTTTGAAAAGTAGATGATAATCAAAATATGAAATTAAAGTTATTTGAATTTTATTTATTAAGAGAATATCTGAAACCTTGGTTAGGGCTTATTTCCTCACTATTCTTTTTATTTTTTTTAGGAGCAATCGGATATCGCTTTACAGAGGGATGGGATTGGGGTGATTGTTTATGGATGGTTCTAATTACAGTTAGTACTATCGGTTTTGGAGAAGTTCAGCCATTGAGCCCTGAGGGAAGAATTGTAACACTTTTAATTATCGTCGCTGGGCTTATATTTGTTCAATTTACTTTTCAAAAAGCTGTTAGATTATTTGAATTAGGTTATTTTCAAAGAGTAAATGAATTACGCTTTAAAAGAATTCTTAGAAAAATGAAAGATCATGTAATTTTGTGTGGGTATGGAAGGGTAGGTCAGGAAATATCTAAGCAAATAAAAACACAAAATATACCAATAGTTGTTGTTGAAAATGATAATGATAGAAAAAAAATTGCTGAAGAAAATGGCTTGGACGTTTTATTCGCAGATGCAACACTTGATGAAACATTAAATTTAGCTGGTTTAAATACCTGCAAAAGTTTGGTTGTAACTCTTCCAAACGATGCTGCAAATTTATATGTGGTGTTGAGTGCAAAAAGTATTAGAAATTCTGTGAAAGTTATTGCCAGAGCTGGTACAGAGGAGTCTGCTAACAAATTAAGATTGGCAGGTGCAAATATTGTAGTAAGTCCATATATCGCTGCAGGGAGAGCTATGGCATCAATGGCCTTGAGGCCAATTGCTATTGATTTTCTTGATTTATTAGCAGGAAGTGAATGTGAGATAGAGGAATTCGAATTAAGTAATGATATAAGTCTTTTTGAACATTCAGGAAAAAGGACTCTTTTAGAGTTGGGGATAGGGAAAAAAAGTGGTGCAAAAATCTTAGCTATTAAAGAGGATCAAAAATTAATAACTAATCCGGGAGGTGAATTTTTGCTTCAACCAGGACAAATTTTAATCACTTTTGGCAGCAGAGATCAGTTAGATATCCTTGCAGGATTATTAGGAAATCTTGTTACCTCCTCTGAACTTCTAAAATAATTTATATCAATAAAATTTGATAATATCAAAATAATTTGATGTATTTCTTAATCTTTAATTTTTCTTCCTTAGTCGGATGATATAAATAAGAAGTCTTTAATCTAAGGGTTGTTATGAGCATTTTTAAGAAAGCTCTCATTTTCTCTTCTGCAATTTCATTAATTTTTTCTCCCTCAGCGATAGCATCAAAAAGATTGAATGGTGCAGGTGCTTCATTCCCTGCCAAAATTTATACAAGATGGTTTATTGACTTTGCAAAATCAGGAGGTCATAAAGTTAATTATCAGTCAGTTGGTTCAGGTTCTGGAAGGAAGGCCTTTATTGATGAGACTGTAAATTTTGCTGCTTCTGACGATCCAATGAAAGAAGCTGATATAAAAAAAGTTAAAAGAGGTCTTGTTCAAATACCAATGGTTGGAGGCACAATTGCCTTTGGATATAATTACGATTGCAATTTAAAGTTAACACAAGAGCAAGCTGTTCAAGTTGCAATGGGAATTATAAAAGATTGGAAGGAAGTAGGATGTAATTCAGGTAAATTAACTTGGGTCCATCGATCTGATGGTTCAGGCACGACTAAAGCTTTCACAAATTCTATGGAGGCTTTTTCTGAGACTTGGAATTTAGGTACTGGTAAATCTGTTAAATGGCCTTCGGGAGTTGGAGCAAAAGGTAATTCTGGTGTCGCGGGTGTTATACAAAACACTCCCGGAGCAATTGGTTATGTCAATCAATCATATATAAAAGGTAATGTTAAAGCAGCAGCATTACAAAATCTTTCTGGAGAGTTTGTTGCTCCTGATATTGATTCAGGAGCAATAGCTTTAAATGGTATAACCCTCGATGAAAATTTAGCTGGTAAAAATCCAAATCCTACTGCTAAAGGGGCTTATCCAATAGCAACTTTAACTTGGATACTTGCTTATGAAAAAGGTAATGGCAGAAATACTAAGGCAATTCAGGATACATTTTATAAATTGCTCAGCGATGAATACCAATCAAAAGCTCCTGCCTTAGGTTTTGTTCCTTTGAAAGGAGAAATATTAAATAAATCAATTGATGCTGTTGGAAGAATAGGAAGGTAATTTAGAACTAGTAAGCCAAGCAATAAAAATCAAAATAGATGAAGTATATAAACAATACTGCATGCCTATAGTTGCATTTTTACCGAGCATAAATAATAAGCCAGATAGTAGGGTTCCAAATAATCTTCCCGCTGCATTAGCCATATAGTAATAACCAACATTTAAACTTACTTTCTCATTATCTGAATAAGCCAAAATCAAGTACGAATGAGTGGATGAATTCATTGCAAAAATAAAGCCGAATATTATTAATCCAATTACAATTACAGGACCTAATGATTTATCACCGTTTAAAGCGCTAGCAATAAATAAAGGAATAACCATTAAGATAAGCCCCCAAAATTGAACGGTAGTTTTTGTTGGGCTATTATTTTTCCCCCATACTTTTCTAAGCAATGGAGCTAAAACTTGAAAGATACCATAGATTATTATCCATCCACCTAAGAATAGTCCTATTTTTAAATAATCCCATCCAAAAGAAATGTCTAAAAATACTGGAAGAGCTACTACAAACCAGACATCTCTTGCTCCAAATAAGAAAAACCTCGCACTTGAGAGAATATTTATACCTTTAGACTTTGACAAAAGGTCTTTAAAAATTGGCTTTCTTTTCATTTTCCCTGAATCTTTAGGAAGACATAAAGTTAAAAAGAATGCGAAGCATAGACCTAAACCCATCATCCCAACTGCATTATTAAAGCCCAGTAACTTATATAGAAGCCCCCCTAAGAAGAAGCCAGCACCCTTAAGTGCATTTTTAGATCCTGTTAAAATTGAAACCCACTTAAATAATTTTTTTTGACTATTTTGAATATTCTCTTCTGAATCTGGAACTATAGATTTAACTGCACTTTTTGCACTCATTTTATTTAAATCTTTTGCTACCCCACTAAGCGCTTGGGCTAACATAACGTATGAGACGCTAAAAATTACTGACCAATTCTCTTTGACTGGAATCAGCATGAAAAGAGCAAAAATTTGCAGAATTGTTCCTATCCATAAAGTAATTCTTAAACCATACCTTGCCCCTATCCAGCCTCCAAAAAGATTTGTAATTATTCCAAAAAACTCATAGAAAAGAAAAAGTAAAGCAATTTGCAGAGTTGAATAACCAAGTTCATGAAAATGACCAACAACTAGTATTCTCAATGCACCGTCAGTAAGAGTAAATGCCCAATAGTTTGCGGTAACTACACTATATTGTTGAAGGCTAGATAACTTCATAAAAACTAAAATTTATTTTTCTTTCAATTACATAAGAAGTAAGATCTGCAAGCCTGCAACTATAACCCCACTCATTGTCATACCAAGCATAAACCTTTAATAAATTTGAATTTACAACCATCGTTGAAAGTCCATCAATTATTGAACTTCTACTGTCATTTAAGTAATCAGCAGATACTAAGGGTCTCTCCTCGTATCCAAGAATACCTTTTAAGTATGTTTCAGATGCTTTTTTAAATTCATTATTTACTTGCTCTTCAGTTACTTCTTGATTTAATTCAAAAACTACATCAGTTAATGAGGCGTTTAGAAGTGGAACCCTTACTGCATGACCATTCAGCTTTCCTTGTAATTTAGGAAAAATTTCAGCAATCGCTTTAGCTGATCCAGAAGTAGTAGGTATTAAGCTTTGCATACATCCTCTCGCTCTTCTTAATTCGCTTTTGTAGAAATCTACTGGAGATTGTGTATTTGTAACGTCATGAATAGTTGTTATAACCCCATGTTTAATTGAGAAATTTTCATTAACAACTTTTACTATGGGAGCCAAGCAATTTGTAGTACAGGATGCTGCTGTAATTAATTTATGTTTTTCAGGTTCATATAGGGCTTGATTTATTCCATAAACAATATTGAGTGCTTGTTCTCCTCCAACAATTCCTTTTACAGGACATGCAACTATTACTTTTTTAATCCCAAGAGAATCAAAGTATGAATTTAATTCTTCGGGAGCTTTGTTTTTCCCTGTACATTCCAAAACAAGATCAACCGAAGATTTATTCCATAGAACATCAAGATAGTTCTTTAATGATGTAAAGGAAATTGTTTTACCTTCAATTATTATTTCGTTGTCATTCGAAGCTATATTTTTATTCCATTTACCATGAACAGAATCAAATTCTAGTAAATGAGATGCAGTTAAAGAATTCCCACTAATTTCATTTGTATGAGTTATTTCTATATCTTTTCTTTCCCACAAAATTCTTAAAACTAATCTGCCAATTCTTCCAAGTCCGTTAATTCCAATTTTCATAAAAACATCGAAACCTGATTAATTATATATCAAAAATAATTGATATATCAATAAATCTTGATATGTATAATTAAAATTTTTAAGTTACCATTCAAATAGTTAATAATATTTCGGTCTTGTTAGAGCAACTTAAAAAAATAAGCAGTAAACAGTTTATTGGGATAATGGAGTCTCTCTCTGATCCAATTAGAATAAATATTCTTGAATTAATGATGGGTGGTGAGATATGTGTTTGCGACATAGTCAAAGTTACAGGTTTGTCACAGTCAAAAATCTCTTATCACATAAAGATACTAAAAGATTCAGGACTTATTTCTGATAGGCAGGAAGGTAGATGGGTCTACTACAAACTAGATTTAGAAGTTTTATCAGATATTAAAAGTTGGATGAGTAATTTAATTGAGTCATCATCGAATAAGAGAGCTTGTGAATAATCAAATATTAAAATTTTTTGATTTTTTTGAAAGTCTTTTTGCTCATTTAGTAGTAGATTTATAAAGATATTCTTTTTTTAATGGAAGAGAAATTAACTCTTTTCAAGAATCGTAAAAGATTCGGTATCGAAAAAAATATAGATATTATCTTCAAGAATACTACTTTAGTCTTGTCTAGCTTCGTAGCAATAATACTTTTAGGAATTATTTTAGTAGTTTTTTTTCAATCATTTGAATCATTTTCTAAATATGGGTTGAAATTCCTTTTTACTTCTGAATGGAATCCAGTGAAGGATGAATATGGCGCTTTTGCAGCTATTTATGGAACCGTAATCACCTCTTTATTTTCAATATTTATAACCATCCCACTTGGAGTTGGCACCGCAATTTTTATTACAGAAGATTTTGCTCCAAAAATCATAAGAGAGATAATAGGCTCATTTGTTGAATTACTTGCTGCAATACCATCGGTTGTTTTGGGATTGTGGGCAATATTTGTTATGGAACCTTTTTGTAGAGGATTCTTTGCTCTGCTTCATTCTTGGTTTAGCTGGATACCTTTATTTAGTTCAGAACCAACTGGTAGAAATTCTTTATTAGCAATATTAATCTTAGTTGTTATGTTATTACCAATAGTCACATCAATTTCGAGAGATACTTTAAATCAAGTACCTAAGAAGTTAAGAAGTGCATCTTATGGAATAGGAGCTAGTAGGTGGAAGACAATCTTTTCAGTAATCCTTCCAGCAGCATTATCAGGAATAATGGCAGGAGTCTTACTAGCACTTGGTAGGGCTATGGGTGAAACTATGGCAGTAACTATGATCATTGGTAATTCAAATGCTTTTAGTTGGTCTCTATTATCACCCGGTTATACAATCTCCTCTATGCTTGCAAATCAATTTGGTGAAGCAGATGGAACTCAAGTCTCATCATTATTTTATGCCGCTTTTATATTAATGATTTTATCTTTATTGGTAAATATATTTGCTCAGTTCCTAGTTAAAAGATTTAGTCTCAAATACGGATAAAAATGCAAAATCACAATCTCTTTTATCAAAACAAATCATCGAGAAATATAACGGATATATTTCTTACCTCAATATCTTTCCTTTTTGCTCTTTTTGCGATTTTACCTTTATTTCTAGTTGTTTCCTATATTTTGTTTAAAGGAGGGTCCCAAATAAACCTTGATTTATTTACTCTTGAACCTAATCCTCCTGGAGATGAATTTAGTGCAGGAGGAATAAATCCCGCTCTTGTTGGGACATTAATAATAACTTCAATTGCCTCTCTAATTGCTATACCCATAGGGATGGGAGGAGGTATTTATCTTGCTGAGTATTCTAAAGGAGGTTTATTCGCTAGATTTATTAGATTTGGAGTGAACGTTTTAGCTGGAGTTCCTTCAATTATTGCTGGGGTATTTATATATGCACTTATAGTTTCAACTAAAATAATATTTGGCAGTACTTACAGTGGCCTTGCAGGAGGTATCGCTTTATCTATATTGATGCTTCCATCAGTTATAAAGACAACCGATGAAGGTCTAAAATTAGTGCCAAATGAGTTAAGGCAGGCCTCTCTGGGCATTGGTGCAAGCATGTATACTACTATTTTGAGAATAACTCTTCCAGCAGCATTTAGATCAATCGCTACAGGAGTTGTGCTTGGGATTGCAAGAGCTGCAGGGGAAACTGCACCTTTAATTTTTACTGCACTTTTTTCTTATTATTATGTATCTGGTTTTGAGGATTTATTTTATGAAATGGGTTCTCTTTCTGTCTTAATTTATAATTTCGCACTTGAACCTTATGATGTTCAAAATAAATTAGCTTGGGCAGCTTCCTTTATACTCGTATTATCGATATTATTTGTAAATATATTTGCAAGAATCCTTGCGAACATAACAACTAATGAAAAAAGGATATAAATGATAAAAAATAAAAAACAAAAAAATAAAATCATTTCTTTAGATAATGTTTCAATAAGTTATGGCTCTTTTGAGGTGGTTAAAAATATATTTTGTGACTTTAAAAAAGGCTGTATTACCTCTTTAATAGGCCCTTCTGGATGCGGAAAGTCTACAGTATTACGCTCGCTCAATAGGATGAATGATCTAATTCCTAATTGTTCCTTAAAAGGAACGGTAATGTTTGATGGTATTAATATTTATGATAAAAAGATTGATCCTGTTGAAGTTAGAAGAAGGATAGGAATGGTATTTCAACAGCCTAACCCTTTTCCAAAATCCATATATGAAAATATTGCTTTTGGTGCCAGGATAAATGGTTATGTAGGAAATATGGATGAGCTTGTTGAAAATTCTTTGATCAAGGCAGCTTTATGGGATGAATGTAAGGATAAATTAGATGATAGTGGCTATTCATTATCAGGCGGACAACAACAAAGATTATGCATAGCTAGAACGATTGCAATTGAGCCTCAAGTAATATTAATGGATGAACCTTGTTCAGCTTTAGATCCAATTTCAACTTTAAAAATTGAAGAGACAATGCATGAATTGAAAAAGAATTTCACGATTATTATTGTTACTCACAATATGCAACAAGCACTTCGAGTTAGTGATATGACTGCATTCTTTAATGCAATAGAATATGAAGAGGGAGATGGTGGAAAAATTGGTTACTTAGCGGAGTATGGCTCTACGAGCAAAATATTTAATTCACCTAAAGAAAAATCTACTCAAGAGTATATATCTGGCAAATTTGGATGATTGCATGAAAATAATTTATAGGACATTGAGGTAAAAACTACATTTAATTAGATCAATTTTTCTTGCTTTATGTAATTCATCAATTTAAGCTGAGAAAAAGTATATTAATTTAATGGAGAAATCCAAAAATATTAAGTTTAATTTTTTTAAATTTATTAATACAGGTATTATTGGCCCCTTAATTAGTTTTGGCTTTTTAACTTCTCTTATTCTTTTTTTTGTAATATTTTTTGGAATACAATATTAGTGTAAAAAATGTACCTGTAAACTAGACAGTTGGTATAAATACCTATATAGTATGAAAAATTTATTTTTTACTTTGACCAACTTTCCTTATTTACCATTCATCATTTTTGCAGGAGCTCTAATAACAACTGCTACTTTTGGATTACCTGTTTTTTACTCTTAAAGATAAGCTTCTTGTTTTTTACATGATTTTATACAATTTTATATTTATAATGTAAAAAATTTTATTTGACTTTTAAAAAAAAAGAGTAAATATACTATTGTGATCTAGAAAATTTCTTTATTACATCATTTTTAATTGATCAATTTAATAAATTAAATATGAACAAAACTCAGGAACAGTTAGAAAAACTTAGAAAAGTTGCTGAATCATCTCTAAATAAGACTGATGAGCTTCAAAAAGTATTAGCTCAAATAGAAGCACTCATGTCAAATACTGAACTACAGAAAGTTTCAGAAAAAAAGAAATATTAGTTAAATTTTGTATTCTTTTAAGATAAATAAAACATTTCCAAAAAAAATTTGAAATGTGGAAAAACTTGTGGAAAAAAATTAAATAAATCTTTGTTTTCTTAAGGCTTACTAACAAAAGTCAAATTTTATTAAAATTTTTTAAAAAATATATTTTTCATTAAAAAAAATATTTTTTTTTGATTTATTCTATTTTTTTTTTAACTAATTATTTTTAGAAATAAAAATAATTATTCCTATGATAATTATTTATTGTCTTTCAACTTAAATGAATCGACTATAAATAATATAAAAAATTAAATTAATTTAAATCAGGAATTATGACTTTTATGTAAAGCTCTTATGGATAACTTTAAGTTAAATTACTTAGTAAAACAGGTAAAATTAATAATTTATTTGTCAATTATGTAACATAAATGTTAATTGTTTAGAGCTCTATTAATTTCTTTTTTGCATACATTTACATTGAATGACTGCATGGTTTTAATTTGTAATCCACTATTTTCTGTTACTTCAACCTTTGCATTACATTCATCCTGCTTAAAAGCCATATAACTTGGACTGATCAATTTTGTTTCATTATGCCCTGAATTATTATTCTTATATTCTTTCATTATTAAGGTTAATGCTTCAATTTCTACAGAAAAAGACTCATTGGCTAAGGCGTAATACGGCAATATAAATAATGTGGAAAAAATCGAGCAAAATAACTTTTTCATGTCAATATTTATAGTTTATTTTTTTTATAACGCAAATTTATTTATAAAAACAAGGGTATGTTTGTACCAATTTTTTATCACTTGAAATTTATCTAATTAATTTCAACAATGTCATTTTCAGAAATTAATGCCCATTTCTTAAAATGTTTTTTACACAAAAAACCACCAGTCAAATCACCAAATGATGGAAGATATAGATTATTGTTAAGTGAATCAAAAGCAAAACATTTAAAAGAAAGTTTATCTTGGCTGTTTTTTAAAATTAATTTTGGGTGATAATGTCCACAAATATTTAATATATTTTTGTCTTTTTTAGTCCTGGGTTCATGAGTAAAGATAAGGTTTAATGATTTTTTTTCTTTTAAGTAAGAAATATAATTTATTTGACAACCTCTATCATGATTTCCTTCTATTAATTCAATTTTATTTTTAAACATTTTAAAAAGTCTTTCCAATTTATAAATAAGATTTTTATTTAGGGAGTACCTACTATGAAATAAATCTCCTAAAATAATTAATTTTCTTGGTTTGAATTGATTTATTAACTTATAAATTCGATTAATATTATTTTCGTCTTCATTATTTGTTAGAGGAATACCATTCAATTGAAAATACTCTGCTTTCCCAATATGTACGTCACTTATTAGCAATTCCCCTGTTATGGGTATAAATAGAACTTGACTAGCATGTAGTTCTAATTTGGTACCATGCCAAGAAAAATTAATGTAAGAGAATGTTTTATTATTTTTCATAAGATTTTATTAATTTATTTACTCTTTCTTCTATTGTTTCATTACTTAATGTATTGTTTAACCTTTCTACAAGTAATGGAAATGCAAATGGGCTAGGATACTTTGTTTCATTAAGAATAATATCTAATTTGCTCATTCTTTGAATACAGGAATTTATTCGGTCAATTTCTAATTGTTGTTTTTTTACTTCATAATATGATTGTTTAAGTAATAAATGATTATTTTCGTACTTATTAAAAACTTCAAATAATAAATTTGAGCTAATGCTTAATTGACTAGATGTTTTTAATTTAGATGGATTATTATTATTGACTAATCCGCTTATTTGAGCAATATTTTTAAATTTATTTTTCGTTAATTCTGAAAAATTTATTGCATTTTCCAAATCTTCCGCAATATTTTTACTATTCATAAAATAGGATAAATTACTTTTTAATAATGAAAAATCATAGTTTTCTTTTGAAGTTAAACTAAATCCGAAATCATTTGCAGTAATACTAAAAGTAGATTTATTCATATTTGCAAATCTTAATGCCCATAAGAATGCAATACCTTCATTGACAAATTTGCCTTCTAAAGGAAAAACGAATAGTGTTTTAAAACCTTTATAAGAATAAATTTCTGCAAGTAATTGGTTCTCCTTTGGGATATTGGAAATCTCCTTCTGCTTACCCAATATTGGCAATAAAGATTTCAATTCTTCATTAATAAATCCCTTAAATTTAAATATTTGATTGGTAAGACTTATTTCTTTTCTTATGTTTTTACTTAGTAGATCAGATATAACCATTTGTCCTCCAATCCAAGCTGGGATCTTTGAATTTTTTTTGGACGACTTTTTTACATACAAAATCATATCTCTAATTTTTATAAATTCAAGCATTTTACCTGCAAAGAAAAAAGTATCACCAATCTTTAATTTTGAAGCGAAATTCTCTTCCAAGCTTCCAAGTGATTTTCCTTTTAAATATTTAACCTGAACTGATTTATCACTTGTAATTGTTCCAATATTAAATTTATGAATTCTAATTAATGATTTATCTTTTACTATATATGTAAAATTTTTTTTACTATTAAATTCATAACTTTTTTCTATCTTTTTGTATTTTGGATAGGCTTTAAGACATCTTCCTCCATACTCTAAGAAGTCCAAGCACCATTGCCAATCTTCATCTTTTAAATTTCTATAACTGAAGCAATTTTTTATTCTTTCTTTTTCTATGTTTGGATTAAAACCAGGCCCACAAGCTAAAGTCACTAAATGCTGTAGAAGTACATCATATGACATTTCAGGAATATTTATTTTTTCTGTAATCCCTTTATTTATCAACCTTCGCATAGCACTAATTTCTAATAATTCAAGAGCATTTGTTGGCATAAATAATATTTTTGATATACCTCCAGGTTTATGCGCGCTTCTGCCAGCCCTTTGAATAAGACGACCTATGTTTTTAGCACTTCCTATTTGAACGATTTGTTCTACCGGTTGAAAATCAACTCCCAAATCTAGAGAACTAGTACAAACTACCCATTTTATAAACCCCTTTTTAACTCCTTCTTCCACTGATTTTCTAGCATCTTTATCTAATGAGCCATGATGCAGAGCAATATTATCTTCCATTTCTGGGTTAAAATATCTTAGGCATTGAAACCATCTTTCAGATTGATTCCTTGTATTTGTGAATATTAATGTGCTTTTATCTTTATCAATTTTTTTTAAAAGTGATTTATGACTTTTAATTCCTAAATGACCACTCCATGGAAATGTACCAATGTCATCTGGAATAACACTTTGAATTTCTATTTTTTTAATTAAATTACTTTTAATTATTTTAGGCTGTTTAGAGCTTAATCCTAATATTGAACTAGCGGCATCATTTATATTTCCAATAGTTGCGCTCATAGCCCATATTTGAATATTTGGATTATTTCCTCTTAGCCAACTTAAAGCTAGTTCACATTGATTACCTCTTTTGCAACCCATTAATTCATGCCATTCATCAATAATAATTGAAAATAAATTAGTAAATAATTTATTCGACTCTTTACTCGCAATTAATAAAGTTAATGATTCAGGAGTTGTTATTAAAATGTTAGGAGGTTTAATTATTTGCTTTCTCCTCTCATAATTAGATGTATCACCATTTCTAATTCCTACTTTAATATTATCATCGAAAGATTTAGTAACAGTAATTATAGATTTTTTTAAATCTCTACTTAAAGCTTTTAATGGAGTAACTAATAAAATATTTATACCTTTTGAACACTTTAGTTCTTTTAATTTTAAAAGTGGTCCCATTAAGGCTGCATAAGTTTTGCCGCAACCTGTTGGAACTTGTATAATTCCACTTTCACCTTTTAAATAAGATTCCCAGGCCTTAATTTGAAAGTCTAATGGTTGCCAATTGTTTTTCTTGAAAAATCTTATAATATGATTCTCTGGATCCTTTTCAAATATTTTTTTCATAATTAATTTTTTATCATTTTTATTGCATTTTCTAAATTATCTGCATCCATTATGTTTTTATCTTTTCTCCATTTTGTTATTCTTGGAAATCTTAAGGCAATTCCTGCTTTATGACGTTTAGAAATTTGTATATTATCAAATGATATTTCAAATACTAATTCAGGCTTAACAGATCTTACTGGCCCATATCTTTCTAATGTATTTTTTCTAATCCATTTATCTAATTCTCTAATTTCTTCATTATTAAGTCCTGAATAAGCATTTGCAAATTTTATAAGTTCATTATTCTTCCAAATAGCAAAACTATAGTCAGTATATAAATCAGCCCTTTTTCCGCTTCCAGGTCTCGCATAAATTAAAACCCCATCAAGTTGCATCGGATCTATTTTATATTTCCACCAACTACCTCTCTTCCTCCCAGGTAAATATTTAGAATTTTTATTTTTTATAACTAAACCTTCAGTATTTATTTCCCTAGAAGAGTTTTTTGCTTCTTCTACATCATCCCAGTTATTTATTTTTAGCAATTTCGTAATTTTTATCTTTTCAGAAATAATAGATGGATCTTTTGATATGGAATTTAACAATTTTTCTTCAAGAATATTTCTTCTCTCACTTAAAGTTTTACTTCTTATATCATTTCCATTGATTTCTAAAATATCATATGCAATAAAAACTACCGGTAAATCTTTTTGAATTTTTATAGAGGGTGATTTTCTTCCAAGTCTCTTCTGTAATTGTGAAAAATCTTTGGGGCAATTTTTTTTTTCATCCCAAATTAAAATTTCACCATCTAAAACAAAGTCATTTTTAAAATTTGATATTATCTTTAATAATTCAGGAAAAGTTTTATTAACTAACTCTTCACCTCTTGTCCATATTGATATATTGTTAGATCTTTTTATTATTTGACTTCTAATGCCGTCCCATTTTGATTCAAATTGATATTCATTTATTAATGTTGTTTCTTTAATCTTCTCATCAAATGTATTGGCTAATTGAAAAGGGTAAGGTTTATAATCAAGTTCTTTTAGTTCTAATTTTTGATTAATTAAAAACATATATGTTTCTTCATTTGGTTCAAAATCACCCATTAGCCTATGAAGAATTATAGATTCATCGATTTTAATCATATTTGATATGGCTTTTATTACAAGACCTTTAGATACTCCTATCCTGAATGTACCTGTGAGGATTTTATTAAAAACTAATTGATTATCTTTTGTGTTTTTTTCCCATAGAAGTTTAATGTAGGATTTTTTTTTATTTTCATCCAATTTGTATAATTTTGGAAGGATTTTATTTATTAATTGATCTAGAGATATATCCTCTTTAATATCTTTTTCTAATAATTTATCTTGTAAAAGCAAAGAAATAACTTCTGCTGAATCTCCAACTTTTGCATAACAAGTTTCTATTAACCATGTAGGCATTTTATAAATATCTGCATAATACTCTCTAAGTGATTTACCACTTATAAATCTTTTATTCCTCTTACCTATTAATAAATATATTGTCCAAATATTATCTAAATTACTATTTTCTTTAAAGTATTTAGTTAAAGCATTAACTTTTTTATTAGTACTATTATTTGAATCTAATTCTTCAAATAATTTAGAAAATTTATTAAGGCTCATTTGATTTCTTTTAATTGTTTAATATTAAAATCTTCTTTATCTCTTAGGAATTTAGCTAATGATTCTCCATCTCCATGATTGAGAAAAATATTTTTTGCTTTTGATTCTTTTATGGTTTTGATTAAGCCATTCCAATCTGCATGATCAGAAATAGCAAATCCCTTATCAAAGCCAGATCTTTTTTTTAATGCTCTTATAGACATCCAACCACTTGCAAAACCAGTTTTTACTTTTTTAAATTTTTTCAAGAAATTTTTATTATTTAATGAAAGCGGAAGTAATAATAAGTTATTTTTAAGATTATTTATTTCTAAGTCATTATCAAAAATCTTTGCTTCTAAATGTTCGACACCGAATTTTTTGTATATTAAGTTCATTTTCTTAATGCTTTTGTGTACATAAATATTTTTAAAGTTTTTGCTATTTAGATGACTTAATAATCTTTGAGCTTTACCTAAGGAATAACAAAAAAGAATTGATGTTGAATCTTCAGATTGACTAACCCAATTTGTAATGTCATCTATAATCTTGTCGGTTGATTCCCAATTAAATATAGGTAATCCAAATGTTGATTCGCATATTAAAAAATCGGATTTTATTCTTTCATAACTTTCGCAAGTATTATCTTTTTGTCTTTTAAGGTCACCTGTTATTAACCATTTCTCAGAACCTGCCATTATCTTTATTTGAGAAGAACCTAAAATATGCCCAGAAGGATGTAATGAGAAATTTATACCATTAATTAATAATTTTTTATCATAATCAATAACTTTTAAATTTATATTATTTCCAAATCTTTTTCTTAATAAAAAACCAGTTTCGATTGAACAAATATATTCTCCGCATCCCTTGCTGAAGTGATCAGAATGAGCATGTGATATTATCGCTTTTTCAACTGGTTTATATGGATCTATCCAGATATTTGCTGATTCGCAATATAATCCTTTACTTTTTTGGGTAATTAAATTTTGTTTAGAGTTAACCAATCAATTTAAATGAAATCCATATAAATTAATTTAACGAATTATGCCCAAGCTTGTTTGGTCAAAGATATTATAGAAATCATGATTAAAATTCCAATTACAAATTGATTACTCCACTTTTTCATAAATAAAGACAGGTGAAATTCTTTGTAAATTTTTACTATTGGATTTATAGGATTGAAATTTTTTGCAATTTGAATATTTGGAACATGTTGTTTCTTTCTTAACTCCTTTATTAAATTAATTTCACAATTAGCGATCGTTTCCATATAACTAAGAACATTATTTTCTTGCTGATTTAATAATTTAATTATTATATCTAAATCATTTCTATTCTCATTAATAAAATCCCTCACAATTTGTTCAGGATTTTGACCTTTCTTAATCTTTTCGATCAACCTTTGTTTGGACCAAGATTCATCTAAAGTATTTAAAATCTCGTTATTATTCATAATTAAGTAATTTTACTTATGATATCTAAAAAAATGTTTTATGCGTGATTATTAAATAGGGATTTATTCTATAAAACGCAATTTTTACATTGCTTTGATTAATCTATTTGGAAAATATTTATTATTATTTGATTTATTAATAAATTCATTATCATTTTTACTCTCATTTAAAGAATTTATCTTTATATCTATAACCTCATTAGCTACATTTTTTCCATTATTAAAATAATATTTAATTTTTTCTTCCTCTCTATAATCTAGCCTCTTTGATGCTCCCTTTGCATAAATTCCAATCTGGTTGCATGCGTTAATAACTTTTTTAGCATCTATGCCAAGATCTTTAGCAATAACATGAATAGGTTTTTTATCCACTTTTAAATTTTATTATTATTTGAATTATATCTCCTATCTTTAATATTTCTACTTTATTTCTGGATAAAAGCTTACTAATTTTTGCTTATTCATTATTTGATTTATTATTAAAAATTTAATCTTGCTACAATCAGATTGACTTTTTATAAATGGTTTAATTTTTAAATTAAGCCTGATTTCTTTAAAAGATTTATTTTGTTTGCTAATTCTATATCGGATGAGGAAATATCTCTTCCTAGATTATTATTTGATGAAAATGTATAACCACTATCATCAACAAATTCATCTTCAGCTATATTAATATTTTGATTAGTTTTAACACTATTTGAAATGTTTGCAATTTTATTATTATCTTGACTAATCTTATTGCTAAAACCAAAGTTATCAATTCCCCTCGCTCCTAGAGCTTCCTCTACTAATATCCCAACAACTTTTGATCTGCTTATAGATTCAGTTTGAGAGATTTTATCAATTATCTCTAAGACTCTTTTTCTTGGAAGATAACCAATTCTTTTTACGCTACTGTCCATAAAAAAATCTTTTGTCATTATTGTAACACTTTTGTCAAATATCTAACAATTCTTAAGTTCTTTCAATAAACTTCAAAACTTAAATTAAAATATAATCAAATTTGAAATTTCATAGAAATGTGAAGGAGAGAACTTTTAATAACGCTGATAGTTTTGCTATGTCTTTTGATGAAGAGTGGCAAAAATTTGAATGTGAAAATGAAATTTTAAAAATAAATAAGGTTATTGACTTACTATCAGATCATCCATTTGTTAAATCAAACCCAGAAACAGCTTTTCAAATAGCAAATTTTCGTATTAAATCATTAAGGAAATTTAGATGATCTTTTTAAATAATGTATTTAAGTAAGGAAATTTATCCAAATATTTATTTAAAAATATTCTCTCGGACAGAGTAACAATTTGTTTATTATTTATTCTAAGTATAATATCATTTAATTTTAACCTTGTAGAGGGATTTAAATATCTCATAAATTTTTAAATTTATAAAATTAACTTAACTATAATTTGATAAAAATCTAGTTAAATTTATATTTTAATAAATTATGTCTAATTGCTAATAATTTTTATATTTGAGGTGAATTAAAAAATCCTTTACTAGCAAGAAATATAATTATTCCAATTATTGGTCCAATTCCAAATATAAATAATACAATTTTTGCAGTATTTTTATTTTCACCAGATTCTTTCTTATTTGTAAGATTTGATCTGACTTTTCTTTTCTTTGATTTCTTTTTCATTTTTTTTAGTTAATAACTAATAATAGCCAAGTTTGATATGAAAAATTTTTATTATCTAATCAAACAAAGAACGCCTTTATAACAATATTGTATAATATTTATATTGATTCAATGATATGAGTTCCGCAAAAAGAGAAGAGGTAAGTTCTCACCTGCGATATATAAGGTTAGAACTTAGAGATATGCACCAAATGTTATTGAAAGAAGGTTTATTACCTGATCCTGGTGAAGCTAGAGAAGTACATGCTCAGTTGGATGCTTTACATCAATTGTTATCTGAAAAGAATAAGAAAAAAATAAAAAATCAGTTCGAATAACTTTAAAACTATTTTAAATTGTAATTGTTTGCAGTTGACTCTAAATCTCTTCTATTGTCATGCATCTTTTCTAAAGTATTGTAAATATCTTTAATTTGTAGTTGGAGATTTTCAGTGTCTCTAATTTCACCAAGAGACTCCATAGCGGAAAGTAAACTTTCTTTTGCATCAATTAAATTTCTGCACTCTTTACTCCCTGCTTCGTAAGACATAATAAAAAATTCTATAATATAAATATAATTGGAAAACTTAAGTATCGCTTGTTACTTTTGATAAAAAAATAAATATAAATGTTCAATACTTGTTAACATTTTTATATAAAACCATTAAGAGAATTTATATTATTTAAAAATGATATTTAATAGAATAAAGAATAGCCGTTGTTAATTTATTAAATATTTCTCTTAATAGTGGCAAATTTTAGTTCAATAATTTCTTTAGAAATTAAATTAGTAAGGAAAGTTTTGATATATTTTATAAATTTAAATCTAATTCAAATTGTTTATTTAAAGTTTTTTTATTTTTAATTTTTTTTGCTTTACTCTTATAAGTAGATTTTCTTGATCCATGTTTTTCATAAATTAACTTGGAGATACTCCAATATCCTTCTTTTTGAGATATTTGGAATAATGATCTTCTTGCATATATGGAAGAAAGTTTTAAGTCTACTATTGGTTTAACATAATTTACAGTGTAAGAATAATAATTATCAAAATTTTTAATTAACCATGGTTCATGTATTAAATCTTCTGAAAAATCTTTTAATTCTGGAACCCATTCTTTTATGAAAGTTCCTTTTGGGTCATGATCTTTCCCCTGTTTAATGGGGTTGTAAATCCTATTGGTATTTATTGAAGTTGTGCCAGATTGCATTTGACATTGATTCCAATGAATACCCGGTTCATAATCAATAAACTTTTGTGCTAATTTTAATCCAGATTCTTGCCAAGGAATCCAAAGATTATAAGATGCAAATGACATTAACATTGCTCTCATTCTGAAATTAATCCAACCATTGTGGTTTAGTGATCTCATGCAAGCATCTAAGAATGGATATCCAGTCTTACCTTCACTCCAGGCTTCAAGAAAATAATCATTTTTAACTCTTATGTTTTCAAAATAGGGATGATATTCCTTGAACTCTAGTTCCGGCTGAGTTTCTAATTTTTGAATAAAATGACAATGCCAAAATAATCTACTATTAAACATTTTGCTGTCTTTTGTCTTTAAAAATTTTGTTTTTTTAAAGATCTCTTTAAGTGATAAGCAACCCATAGTTATGTATGGAGAGAGTCTGGAACAGCTAAAATAGGATTTGGCTGGACTTGAGATGTTTTTACCATATGAATATATTTCATTATTTAAGAAATGATTCAATCTTTTGAGTGCCTCTTTTCTTCCACCTTTACATCTACCAAGGCATTGATCATTTTCAAAATCAAAGAATTCATCAGAGGGTAGATACTCTTCCTTAAAGGACACTTTTTTGAAATTTTTTGAAATTTTAATAATTTCTTTATCAAAATGTTTTTTATTGTTTTTAGCCCATTTATCTCTTTTTAGAGAACCTCTAAATACTCCAAATTGGAGATACTCCATCCAAGGGATATTATTTTCTTTTGACCATTTTCTTACTCTCTGATCCCTTTTGTAAGATAAGTAATCACCAGTTTCTTGATGACTGTAAATTCCCTTAATCTTAAATGTTTTGTTAATCTCTTCGAAAATATCAATAACATCTCCAATTCTTACTATTAGAGGTTGTCCCATTGAATATAGATCTTCTCTTAGATCAATAAGACACTCTTTACAAAATTGCCACTGTCTAAAAGAGTGAGATGGTTGTTGCCATTTTTCTTTTTCTAATATGTAAATTGGTAATATATCGTAATTTTTTGATGACTCATATAATGCCTCATTATCGACAACCCTTAAATCTTTTTTAAACCAACAAATATTTATTTCATCCATCTAATTTCAATGTCTAATGACTAATTTTAAAAAATAAAAATTTTTTTTGTTGTTATTTAGTGGTGACTTTTAATAAGATAATTAGGCTAATAATAAAGAAAGCTACTAAAGTTATTGTTAGAGGTGAAAAATTAGACATTTATTTATCATAGCAATTAATTGTCTTCACTAATAATCAGTTATTCTTATGCTAAATAAATATTTAATTCTACTTGAGAAGTAGATAGAAAAAATCCTCTACTTCCTTTCTTGATATTCTTAATCCTTCTTTTTGGAATTTTTTCAATTTTTCATATAAAGAATTAATTAATTGAGCATCTTTTTTTTTCATAAATATCTATGATTTATTTTTCTAATAAATAAATTGTTTCAGTACCAAAACTATCAGGTTTAATAATTTTGCATCCTTTATCTTTTTCAATATCACAACTATTATTTGCAGGAACGGATTTCCATGAACAAACCTTTTCTTTAGATTTCTTATTTTTAATTTTCCAACCATCCTTGAGATATTTTTCAATACTTTCTTCATTGCAGGAGATTGCAATTTCTAATTTATCTTTAGTATTACTTTTCTGAGAATTAACTAATGGATCATTTTGCTTGTTTATCTTATTAAAATTAAATTTTCCATTACAACTCGAAAGTAAAAGTAATAGAAAGAAAATATTTAATGATTTTATAAAGATTTTAATTTTATTCATTTTTTGTAAATCAAGTATTTTCTATGGCATTTAGAAGTAAGTCCATTTTACTCATAAGAGCTTTAACCTCTTCTGGTTCAGGTAAAAGCAATTCTTCTGTAACTGCTAGGTGCATCTTTTTAAGATCTGATCTTAAATCTTTTAAATGCATCTTCACATTTTCTTTTTTATTGTTAATGTCAGTCATAAATTGTTTAATACCTTGCTGAAAATTAACTTTTATTTATTATTAATTATATATTATTCGAAGCTTTGACCTTATAAATTATTCAGATTGTCTTAAATACTTTATTTCATTACCTCCATTACAATAATTTACGCTCAGCATTTCTATTCTGTTAAGATTTTCATTTTTTAAAAGATTAATTTCTTTTAGATATTTATAGGCTGTCTTTTGGCATTTTAATTTTGAGTTTGAATCTTTAATTACTGGTTGAAGATATCCCAAAGTTAATAAAAATAAAAATATCAAAAAGATAAGTTTTTTCTTCTCTTTGTAAAATTCAAGTGTATTTTTTTTTGTTTTTAAAATTCTAATTAGCCATTTATCAGGTAGCCCAATCTGAACAAACAATAATTCAACCCACCAAGGCAATCTCTTTTGATTTATTTGACTGGGATTTGAAGTATTTCTTTTTTTTCTTTCCTCAAAAGTAGATTTCTTTAGTTCCTGTTCATTATTTAAATTTCTTTTTTCCATACAAAGTATTTATATATATGGAATATAGTAGTTTTATTTTGATTTGAAAACTATATTTTTATTTTTTAAGTTTTGATCTAATTATAATAAAGAGTTTATTATTCTAAGATTTAATAAGTTCAATAAAAGGTTCTATGCCAAAAAAAAGAAGAAAATTAGATAAAAATTTTGAAAAGATTATTTATTCTGCTAAAAAAAGGATTGAACTGATCCTTGCTAAAATCTATGATATAAGCGATGAAGATATACAAAAAGAATATATGTCCGCTTTTGGAGAAGTTGTTAATCTATTTGAATTGCTAAGTGGGGATTATGATGAAATAGGCTTTAATCCAAATTCCGAAATACTAAATAAAAATTTTCAGGATGGAATTACTAAATTTGAATCAGAGTATGAAATTTGAATTTATTTAGATTTATATGGGTAAACAGGTATCTCAATTGGTTTGCCTTTATAAATTAATTCTCTATTCAACTTTAATCTTTTGATACATGCTTTTTCTCTTCTCCTTTTTGTACATATCTTAAGGATTTGAGAATTGGATATAGAGTAACTTTCTAATGCTATTAGAAGTGATAAAAAAATAAGTGAAAACACTTTAAAAGATAATTTCATATAAATTTATTTGGAGCAATACTTATTCAAGAGATATCTTAGTTCATCAACATTCATATCAGTTGTTATAAATATTTCTTGCGCAGATTGCCCTTTTCTTGCTATTGCTTTAAATCCACCAATTGTTATTACGGAAATCCTAATAATTAATTTCGAGGATCTACCTCTAACTTTTGTGATTATTGCTGGAGTTATTGTTTTTATTTTTTCATTACGAGCTAATTTTTTTAAGATAGGAATTAGACCTTTTATATAAGTACTATGTGTAATAACAACTCTTCCCAATGGTTTTATTTTTATAAATATAATAAATAAAATAAAAGGTTTTTATGAGAAGAGATTAGTCTTTTGCTAACAAATTTCAAAGATTTTTATTTTAAAAAGATACTTTTGGTATATTTAAAGTAATTAAAAGTTAAAAATGATTTTTGAATTAGGTTGGGCTGCATTGGCGGCTATATTTACTTTCTCTATTGCAATGGTTGTATGGGGTAGAAATGGTGATGGATCCATTGATATTTAGTTCAATTTTTGATTATTTAAAACTTGAAAACTTAAATATATTTCTTATTATAAGTTCTTTCTCACTATTGATTTTTATAACTATCGCAGTTATATATATATCTTTTGTCTCTTGGAAAGATAAAAGAAGAATTGAAAAATAATCAATTCGTTTTATTTTTATCTTCTCTTTTCTTTCTATCAGCTAAAACAGTTTCTTTCAGAAGTTCCCTAGCTTGAGTTATCCTCTTAATACTGTTCTTATAAATGCTTATATCTTTTTCAGCTCTGGTTAGTGGTAATTCTAGTTTTTCAGCAAGTTCAGATATTATTTTAATTTTTGTAATATCTTCATTATCTTTAAAATCATTTGCTTTAGTCAATATCTTATAGATACCTAACATCAAAATTCTTGAGTAATAAGGTTTTTTAGAAAATTTTTCAATCACTAAATTAAAGATTTCTTCTAAATTTTTATTTTGGTGTTCATCAATAGTTTTATTAGAAATTGCAATAATTTCGTCATCTTTAAAATTTGTTGATTTGCAAAGAGCGCTAAAAAGATTTTTTAAGTGTTCATGAGGCTCATAACCTTCTGTTAACTCATTAAAAATTTCTGTTAAACCTACACAGAAATAAGAATCTAAAGTGAATTCACTTTGATGATTTAAAAGGTTCAGTTCTACTAGCATTTCATCAACAATACGCTTGTACAAGCCTGGAATTACGAAAGGAAATTGATCATGAAATAAGGTCTTGCTATCAGAAACAGTTAAATTTTCTTTCAATTTTTTATATGTAAACCTTAATAACCTTAGCGTAATTTGACTCAATATCGTTAAGATCTAATAAACTAATAAACATTATTATGATACCTCTTGTTCTTGAAGAGTCTGGTGGAACCGAAAGGGTATTTGACATCTACTCAAGGTTGTTAAGAGAAAGAATAATATTCTTGGGAGAGCCTGTAACTAGCGATACAGCAAATAGAATTGTTGCTCAATTACTCTTCCTAGAGGCAGAAGATCCCGAAAAGGATATCTATATGTATATAAATTCACCTGGTGGATCTGTTTATGACGGTTTAGGTATATTTGATACGATGCAACATGTTAAACCTGATATAAATACCGTCTGTGTTGGTTTAGCTGCAAGTATGGGTGCTTTTTTATTAGCAGCCGGTACAAAAGGTAAGAGGAGTAGCTTAAGACACTCTAGAATGATGATTCATCAGCCTCTTGGGGGAGCTAGAGGTCAAGCAAGTGATATAAGAATTCAAGCTGACGAAATTCTATTTCTAAAGGAAAGGTTAAATATTGAGTTGGCCGAGAGAACTGGCCAAGATCTCAATAAAGTTAAGGAAGATACTGATAGAGATTTTTATATGTCACCTCAACAGGCTTTAGAGTATGGTTTGATTGATTTAGTTTTAAATAAAAAACCTATTGCAGGTTCCTAGATTAATTTAGTAGCTGAGGAGTTCTAATTTTTTCTGGTATTGGAGTATATTCAGATAAAATTTGAACAAATTCTTCTCCATCCATAGTTTCCTTCTCAATTAACAGTTCTACTAACTTATCCATTGCTTCTCTATTTTTACTTATTAATTCATAGGTTTCTTTATAACAAGCTTTTACCATTACTCTGATGCTTTCATCAATTTGTCTTGAGATCGAATCAGAGACTTCACTTCTTGTCATCAAATCTCTTCCAACGAAAACTTCTTGATTACCTCCTTCTAATGCAATTGGACCTAAATTACTCATTCCAAATCTAGTAACCATTTGTCTTGCCATAGATGCCACTTGTTGGAAATCCCCACCAGCTCCTGTAGTAATTTCTCCTTCTCCAAATACAACGTCTTCAGCAGCTCGACCTCCTAAAGCGCCCATTATCCTTGCTTTGAGTTGCGCTCTACTAATTAGCGATTGTTCATCATCAGGAGTAAACCATGTAAGACCTTTAGCTTGCCCCCTTGGAATTACAGTTACTTTTTGAACAGGGTCATGTGCTTTTACTAATGAACCTATAATTGCATGACCTACTTCATGGTAAGCGATCAGTCTTTTGCTTCTACCGTCTGTAAGTGGAGATCCTTCCATTCCTGCGATAATCCTATCTACAGAATCATCTATTTCTGAGATACTAATACAACTTTTTCTTCTCCTTGCAGTAAGTATGGCTGCCTCGTTAAGAAGATTTGCTAAATCAGCACCTGTAAATCCTGGAGTTCTTCTTGCAATACTTTCTAGTGTTAAATTTTGATCCAGTTTTTTGTTTCTAGAATGAACTTTGAGGATAGATAATCTTCCTTTAATGTCTGGCGCATCGACTGTAACTTGTCTGTCGAATCTACCAGGCCTCATCAAAGCAGAGTCTAATACATCTGGTCTATTTGTTGCAGCAATAATTATTATTCCACTATTACCTTCAAAGCCATCCATCTCGGTGAGAAGTTGATTAAGCGTTTGTTCTCTTTCATCATTACCACCACCAATACCAGCACCTCTTTGTCTTCCAACTGCATCAATTTCATCAATGAAAATCAAACATGGACTATTTTCCTTTGCCCTTTTGAATAAATCTCTTACTCTGCTTGCCCCGACTCCTACAAACATTTCAACAAATTCAGAACCTGAGAGAGAAAAGAAGGGAACACCTGCTTCACCAGCAATCGCTTTAGCCAATAATGTTTTACCAGTTCCAGGAGGACCAACTAAAAGTACACCCTTAGGAATTCTCGCTCCAACCGAAGTAAATTTCTCAGGTTTTTTTAAAAATGTGACAACTTCTTCTAAGTCTTGTTTAGCTTCATTAACTCCAGCAACATCATCAAATACAACACCTGTATCAGCTTCCATTGCAAATCTTGCTTTCGTTTTACCAAATTGCATCGCCTGACCAGGTCCTCCTGGCATACCATTCGATCTTCTCGCCAGTAATATCAAACCTCCGATTAATAATATTGGAAAAAATAAATTTCCTAGTACCCCAAGTGCTGGAGGAGCAGTTTTAATTGGATGAACGTCAAAACTAATACCTTCGGTTTTTAAATTATTGATTAATTCTGGTGTAAGACCAGGTAGATCAACTCTTAAACGTTGGACTTTATTATCTAAATCTGAATCAACTGTTTCAACTACAGCATTGCGTCCTCCATCATAAATATCAACGGAAGTTACTCTTCCGGCTTCAATATAATCTAGAAATCTTCCATAGCTCATCCTTGCGACTGCAGTATTTTTTGGAGCAACTGTAGTGCCATTTGATTTAAGAGAATCAATATTATTATTAGAAAGAAGTTGCCAAGATAAACCTATAATTAAGATTATTGGTAATGACCATAAAAATATAGTTTTTAATTTTGGATTCATTTTACAAATTTCAAATTATTAATATATTCTATGATGTAAGTGATGATTTCGTTGATTTTTTTACTTCCTAAGAATTTTATAGTTCTAAAAATCACAATTCTCCAATTTTTTTTCAATAACTAAAAAAGTTTTCGCCAAAGCAATGAATTTTCAAATAAATCAAAAGGTTAAATTAATAGCTCCTCTTCCATATTTAAAAACTTCAGAAAATATGCCTATGCTCAGACCACCTGATCTAGTCGCGATTGATGAAATTGGAGAAGTTCTTTCTTTAAAATCCCCAGAAACAGTCGAAGTTAAATTTAGAAGAGGAAATTTTTTAATTGATATTGATAAACTTGAAAAGGTTGATAATTAATATCTTTTCTTCCAAATTTTTTTTAAGTCTTTGCATATTTTTTCGCTTCCTGAAACACTAAGACATGGATGCGCCAAATAATTATTTGATACACTTAAAATCTGATCAGAATCTATATCTTCCAAAAGATATTCTACTTTTTCATCATAATAGGGATCTATGCTTAAAGATAATAATCTAACTTTTCGATAGATAATATCTTCACAAGTACGATAACTGTGTAAAAATGAACTTTTTAGTTTTAATTTTGCTAATGATAATTCATTCTTATTTACCCTTTTTGTTAGCAAATCATTCCATATAGATAAAAGTAACTTTAATGTTAAGGAAGCGTATATCTCTGAGACTGATAAATATATCAAAAAAGGAGCCTTAAATTTTCTTAAAGGGTAGAAAACTCCCGAATCATAAGTTAATCCATTGTTTTCTCTAAAAACTTTGAAAAGTAATGAACTCATACCATAAGAAAGATATGATTCTAAAATCTTTAAATATAAACTATCTTTAGATTTATATGGACAAGTTTGAGATCCAATTATTATTATTGTCTGTTTTGAATTTGAATGATGTTCAATATAATTATTTTTAATAAATAATTTTGATTTTATTTTATATTGCTCATTATCAGAGACAGTTGCTTTAATATCTTTTAAATTTAAAAAATTAAATTTCGCGTTGTTAGTTAATAAATACTTATCTCTTTTTTTTAAGGAATCATATACATTAAAAATATCATGGTATTTTATTAACTTAATACTCTCTTCATCTCCCATGCAATTATTTGAGTAAGGATGTTCTTGATATAATATTTTCTTGAAATTATTAAATGCAATATTAAATGTATTTTCCTTTGCCTTTATTACATTATTTAAAGATTGATTTTTGCACTTAATAAATTCTTTTTCATATAAATTTGGTTCTTCAAGTAATAAATTTAATAAAGGAAATAATTTATCAAAATATTCACTAAGAGACTTCAAACATATTGAGAATCCATCTTCATAAGCTTCAAAGTTTAGTTCAGCCCCATAAGAGTCTAATAAATCTGAGAATTCATAATTATCATAATTCCTACATCCTCTACTTAGAAGTGAACACAATATTTGGTTTATACCTTTTTTATTTTTTTTATCTAAATATGTACCTCCATCAATCCAAATATTTGCTACTGAAATATTATTATTTAATTTTATATAGTACGACTTCATTATTATTATTTATCGTAAGCAATAAAAGTAAATTTATCTTGTAAAAGCATTATTATAAGTTTTTTTAAATTTTCAGTACATTCCCAATATTTAAAATTATTACTTAATTCTATTTGCGGATTTTTTCTTCCCCAAAGGAGATGATTTCCATAAAAGTAAGATAATTGAGAGGATGTCTCTAGATTAAAAATATAATTGCTTTTTAATATTCTTATGGCTTTTTTGATATTTTTATTTAAGTTTAAATTACTTAATAAATTTTGAAGAAGATTGTTAATCATGCTTTCTGCTTCTTTAAGATTTTCTTTCTTTAAACTTGCTTCAATAATAAATAAACTTCCGAATTCTCCAGATTGTATTCCAGAATAAATTGATTCAACAATTTGCTTATCCTCTTTTAAACTCCTTTTAAGTATGCTATTTCTTCCATCAGTAAGAATCGATGAAATTATTTCATAACCTAAAATATTTTTCTGATCTTTAGGACTTGGAATTTGCCAAGCCATAAAAATACGAGAGAATTTAATATCTTTAAAATATTCTGTTTCTTTCCCTTTCTTAATAGATTTATTATCTAGTAAGTTTTCTTTTGAATAAATTAAATCTCTACTAAAATTATGTAATTTGCAATTATTAAAAATTTCTAGATGGTTTTTGGGAAGTTTTCCTGCAACTGCAATACATGAATTTGTTGGGATATAAAATTTTTTATGAAAGTTCTGAAGATCACTTATCTCTAATTCATTAATATCCTCTTCTTTACCCAGAATTGATTTAGCATAAGGGTGATCTAACCATACACTTTTTAAAAAAGAATTATAAATTAATTCATCTTTTTGATCTTGACTTTGCAGTATTTCCTCAATAATTACTTTTTTTTCTAAATCAAATTCTTTCTCATCAAGATTTGGAAATAAAACTAAATTTGTTAATAGAGATAATGCTTCCTCAAGATTGCTTGGTGGTATGTCAACGTAGTAACGTACATCATCATAACCAGTTGAAGCATTACTAAATCCACCTAGGGCCTCAATTTTTAAATCAAATTCCCCAGGCCCTAATAATTTGCTTCCTTTAAAGATCATGTGCTCTAAAAAATGTGCAAGACCCTCTTTATCTTTTTCTTCATATGAAATACCTGCTTTACACCAAAATTCAATTGAAAGCAGTGGTGAATTCCTTTCTTCAACAAATACAAAATTTGTTTTACTAGGATGTTGCCAATATTTTATATTTGCTAATTCCATTTAAATAAAATTTTTTCTAGAATTTGAATAAGGTATTTCTCGTGTTGGCAGACTCATCAATTAAAATTAATCAAATCGATCCATTCATTTTTTCATTAGTAAAAAATATTGGAGAAAAAAGGTCTTTGTTAGATGATATAGAAATTATGAAAACTAACAAAGAATTTACAAATATTATCTGTAATGAAGAAGGTAAAGAATTGTATATTGAAAATGAATTTCATAAAGCAAAAAGGTTTAGGAAACTTCATGTTGAAATCGCTGAGTTCTCTAGTAATTTAAAAATTTTACATTGTGTATTTTTCCCTGACCCTTATTACAATATACCAATTTTTGGTCTTGATTTAGTCAAAACGAAGAACGTTGTTTCTGCAGCTATTGTTGATTTATCTCCAGTAACTAAATCTAATATTTTGATTGATGAAATTTTAGATGATGTTAAAAAAGATGGGTTTTCCATGAAAAGAGAAATACCAGACTGGGGAAATATCTTTTCTAGAAACGTTTTTTTTGCATCACTTATTAATAAAAATGAACAAAATCTTTTTTATAAAATAGTTGATCAATATTTAACAATATTGGTAGATTTAAATAAAGAATTAAAGCCTGATCTTAATGCTAATTCTATTGATGAAAGGATTTACTTTCAGAAAAATTATTGTAAACAACAAATGAAAAATGAAAAAACAAGTTTAGTGCTTTTAAAATATTTCGATAAACCTTGGGTCGACAGATATATAAAAGAAATATTATTTGATTTTTAATGTATTCCACAAAAATAAAAAAATTATTTCCTATAACTTTTATGGTTATTCCATTTTTATTTGGAAATTTATCATGTTCTAATAAAAATTTAAATACCACATCTTTAGAAGAGAATTCTGAATTTATACCAACTATTCGTGGTGTTGCCGCTCTAGGTCAACTTGTTCCTAAGGGCGAAGTAAGAAAACTTGCCTCACCAATCAGTCAATTCGGAAGCTTTCCAAGAGTAGAAGAAATCCTTGTGAAAGAGGGAGATTATGTCAAGGTAGGAACAATTCTTGCGATTTTCGAAAATCAAAAAAAATTAAAAGCAAATTTACTCAAAAAGCAAAAATTACTTGATACTAATCAAAAAGAAATCTCATTAAAAAAAGATCAAATAAAAAGATATAGATCAGCTGCAAAAGAGAATGCTTATTCTATTGTCTTACTTACTCAAAAAGAAGATGAATTATTGAAATTAGAAAAACAAAAGATAATAAATAATGCTGATAAGAAAGCCATTGAAATTGATTTATTTAATTCTAAACTTCGTAGTCCAATAGATGGATATATTTTGTCAATTAATACTAGAGCTGGTGAAAGATCAAGTTCAGAAGGAATTTTAGAAATTGGAGCTAGTCAAAAGATGCAAGCTTTAATCGAAGTATATGAGTCTGATATTGATAGAGTTTTTCTTGATCAAAATGTAGAGTTAATTAGTGAGAATGGAGGCTTTGAAGAAACTTTAATTGGTAAAGTCATTAGGATCAATCCACAAGTTAAGCAAAGAAAAGTTTTATCTACAGACCCTACCGGTGATGCTGATGCCAGAATAATTAAAGTGCTTGTGAGTTTAGATGATAAATCAATTTTACGAGTTAAGAGTTTTGCCGGAATGAAGGTCATAGCAAAATTTATTCCAAAATGAATCTTTTTAAATTTAGAAAAATACCTTTAGCATGGCTACTTTTAAGTAGGCAACCTCTAAGGTTGCTTGTCGCAATTGCTGGGATAAGTTTCGCAGGTATATTAATGTTTATGCAAATAGGATTTCGTGATGGCTTATTTGACACAAGTGTAACTATTCATAACCTTTTTGATACGGACTTGGTGCTAATAAGCCCAAGATCAAAAAGTTCAATAAGTATGAGTGGATTTCCGAAAAGAAGATTAATACAAGCACTTGCACAAAATGATGTAAAGAGTGTTTCTCCAGTAAATTTAAATTATTTATTATGGAGAAATCCTGAAAATCTTAAAACAAGATCCATTTTAGCTTTGGGTTTTAATCCTGATGACTCCATATTGCTTGATAAAGAATTTTCAAAAAAAGCTAGCTTATTAAAAAATCCAGGCAGAGTACTTTTTGACAGTTTGTCTAGACCTGAATTTGGACCAGTGGAAGAATGGTTTAAATCTGGTAGGAAAGTTCAAACTGAGGTCGCTGGCAAGCGAGTACTAGTTGAAGGTCTTGTAGAATTAGGTCCTTCGTTTGGTGCAGATGGTAATTTAATAACAAGTACAGAGACATATCTAAAACTTTTCCCTGCAAATCCTAAAGGGAGTATTGAGATAGGATTAGTAAAGCTGGTCGCAAATTCTAATTCTCAAAAAGTATCTCAAATCCTAAATAAATCACTCCCTAATGACGTAAGGGTACTTACAAAAGATGAATTTATAGAATTTGAAAAAAATTATTGGAAAACTAGTACAGCGATTGGTTTCATATTTAGTCTTGGTGCCTTTATGGGATTTATTGTTGGATGTGTTGTTGTTTATCAAATTCTTTATAGTGACGTAACTGACCATTTGCCAGAATATGCGACATTATTGGCTATGGGGTATAGATTAAAATCGCTATTTTTTGTGGTTGCTAGGGAAGGTTTTTTGTTGGCTTTGTTTGGATACTTACCGGCGTATATTTCTGGCCAAATACTTTATGCTGTTATAAGAAATTCTACAAAATTGCCAATTATAATGGATTATAGTAAATCTATATCTATCTTCCTCTTTATACTTATTATGTGTATGGGCTCTGCTGGAATTGCAATGAGAAAATTGGTTGATGCAGATCCAGCAGAAATTTTTTAGTTAATTAATGAGTAAGAATAAAGTTTTAAAAATAGCAACTAATAAAAATGCAGTTTTAACAAGTAATCTTTGTCATTATTATGGTTCTGGTGAAAATAGAAAGAAAGTCCTGGATAGAGTAAATATAAATATTAAAGAGAGAGAGCTCGTTCTATTGAAAGGGCCCTCTGGATGCGGAAAAACAACTCTATTAACATTAATTGGAGCATTAAGAACATGCCAAGAGGGTAGTCTTAATGTTTTAACAAGAGAACTAAATGGAGCCACAAGAAAAACAAGACAAAGATTAAGAAGGAATATTGGTATGATATTTCAAGGACATAATTTATTGAGATGTTTAACCGCTGAACAAAATGTTCAAATGGGTGCTGATTTAATTAAAGGTTTAACCTATCTACAAAGAAGAGAGATTGCAAGAAAGTGGTTATCAGAGGTTGGACTGGAGGAACATCATAAAAAATTACCAAATGCTTTATCTGGTGGACAGAAACAAAGAGTTGCCATAGCAAGAGCTTTATCTGCAAATCCTAAGTTATTACTAGCTGATGAACCAACATCTGCGCTCGATAGTGTTACTGGAAGAGAAATTGTAAGTTTATTAAAGAGATTATCAAAAGATCAGAATTGTTCAGTTTTAATGGTTACTCATGATCCTAGGATATCAGATATGGCAGATAGGATATTAAATATGGAGGATGGTAGGATTTTTTAAGAGCCCTTAGTGAGTTAAAATAATTGAAATAGTTTTTATTTATGGCTAAGAGAAGAAATTTAAAAAAAGAAAAACAAGAGCGAAATCGTGCTTATGCAAGAAAGTTTAAAAAAAGAAAATTACGTGGAGATATACGTTCAGATGGTGCTAGTAGTGTCACTGGAAGTATAAACAATGGTGGTGCCGCAGATTAAATTGAAAACAGATCTATAATTATTTAATTTCCTAGGATCCTCATGTTTTAATTAACTATGAATATAAGCGTTGTTATTCCAACTTTTAATAGGAAATTAATATTGGAGAAATGTTTACTTGCTTTAGAAAATCAATTGTTAAATAACAGGATTGGTTCTTATGAGATAATTGTCATTGATGATGGGTCTACAGATGGTACAACAAATTGGATAGCAGAAAATAAAGAGAAACTACCTCATGTTGTACTATATGAGCAATCTCATGGAGGACCATCTTTAGCACGAAATCTTGGTGTACTTAAATCTAAAAATGAAATTATTATTTTTATTGATAGTGATCTTGTAGTAGTAAATAATTTCCTAATAAATCATGTAGATAAATTATTAAATCATTGGGAAAAATTTAATAAAAATTGTTTTACATATGGATCAGTTATAAATACTTCAAATTTTGAAAACCCAGATAAAGAAAAACATAAAATTACTGATATTTCTTTCGCTTATTTTGCTACCGGGAATGTTGCTATATCAAGAGATTTGCTCTTAAAAGTAGGTTTATTTGATAGCTCTTTTAGTCTATATGGTTGGGAAGATCTTGAACTTGGAGAAAGATTAAAACAGCTTGGAATTAAACTTATAAAATGTCCCGAAGCAAAAGGATTTCATTGGCATCCTCCTTTTCAATGTGAACAAATTAAATCACTTATTAATAAAGAATCTGAGAGAGCTAAGATGGCTTTGATTTTTTTTAAAAAACATCCAAATCTGAGAGTTCGATTTATTATTCAATTAACTTTTTTACATAGAGTCGTTTGGAATTTAGTTTGTTTGGGCGGAATAATTAATGTAAGAACAATTACCCCTCTTTTAAAGTATTTGATCAAGAGAGGAAAGAATGCTTTCGCTTTAGAACTATTAAAAATTCCACTTAATTTAATCTACGTAGAAGAACTTTATAAATCATTCAATAAATAAAATTTCTTAAATTACATCTTTCTTGCTATCATATTTAAAACATACAAACCGCACATCTGACAGTTTCGGGTGATTTTATTAAATACCCGTCAGATGGAGGCTAACCCGAAACCTAAAAAAAAATGGCTGTTGTAACACTTTCTGAAATGATGGAAGCAGGTGCTCATTTTGGGCATCAAACTAGAAGATGGAATCCAAAGATGTCAAAATACATCTATTGTGCAAGAAATGGTGTTCATATTATAGATTTAGTTAAAACTGCTTTATGCATGAATAATGCATATAAATGGACGAGAAGTGCTGCTAAGAGCGGGAAAAGATTCCTTTTTGTTGGAACTAAGAAGCAAGCTTCTGAAGTTGTTGCCCAAGAGGCTTTAAGGTGTGGAGCGGCTTATGTTAATCAACGTTGGCTGGGAGGAATGCTAACAAATTGGACAACGATGAAAGCTCGAATTGAAAGGTTAAAAGATCTTGAAAGAATGGAATCTAGTGGAGCAATCTCTATGCGACCTAAAAAAGAAGCAGCAGTCTTAAGGAGAGAATTAGAGAGATTACAGAAATATTTAGGTGGGTTAAAAAACATGAGAAGATTACCTGATGTTGTTGTATTAGTTGATCAAAGAAGAGAGTCAAATGCAGTTCTTGAAGCAAGGAAGTTAGACATTTCACTTGTCTCAATGTTAGATACGAACTGTGATCCTGACTTGTGTGAAGTTCCCATACCCTGTAATGATGATGCTGTTCGCTCGGTCCAACTTATTTTAGGGAGACTTGCTGATGCAATTAATGAAGGTAGAAAAGGATCTAACGATCAAAGAAAAAATTAAATAATGAATTTACTTAAACTTTCACATAAAACAAACGAATCCTAAAAAAATGTCAAACATCACAGCAAAATTAGTCAAAGATCTCCGTGATAAAACAGGAGCAGGTATGATGGATTGCAAAAAAGCTCTGAATGAGACTAATGGTAATTTAGATAAGGCAATTGAATGGCTTAGAAAAAAAGGTATAGCAAGTGCTGAAAAAAAATCTGGCAGGGTAGCAGCCGAAGGTGCCATAGGAAGTTATATTCATACTGGATCACGAGTAGGAGTTTTATTAGAACTAAATTGTGAAACAGACTTTGTTGCACGTGGAGAGATTTTTCAGTCACTACTTAAAGATATTTCAATGCAAGTGGCGGCTTGTCCGAATGTTGAGTATGTTTCAGTTAACGATATCCCTCAAGATGTAGTTGAAAAAGAAAAACTTATAGAAATGGGTAGAGATGATTTAGCTAACAAACCCGAACAAATTAAAGAAAAAATTGTAGAAGGAAGAATTGCCAAAAGATTAAGAGAATTAGTTTTATTAGATCAAGCTTACATAAAAGATAGTGCATTAACTGTCGAACAACTTGTTAAGCAAACTGCAGGTAAAATTGGTGAAAATATAAAGGTTAGGCGTTTCACTAGATATACATTAGGAGAAGGAATAGAAGTTAAAGAGATTGGATTTGCAGAAGAAGTAGAGTCAATGAAATCAATTTAAAATATTGGTGGATAGCGACTTTTTAGAAAATAATTATAAAAAAGCAAATAGTCAATTATTTTATATTGATTGTAGAAAGTCTAAAATAAAAAAAGAAATTTATAGCCTTTATAATTCATATCTGACAATTATTCGATCAAATTTGCATAATTACGTGGGAGAAGCAATTAAAACTCTTTTAGATGTATCTAGTAATGGAATTAGCATAAAAGATCAGAAAACTATATTATTTATAAAAAATGATTTAAAGAATCTAGTAAATAATGCATTGCCGTTTTTAACTATTGAACAATTATCAATAAAAAAAGAATATAAAAT
>CACNYU010000001.1 GCA_902624785.1 uncultured Prochlorococcus sp. | reverse complement strand
GCTAAAAATCAAAATTATTAATCAATTCATTATGAAAAAACTATTATTAGCCTCAACTTTATCAATTTCATCATTAGCTATTTCACCATCTGCTTTTGCTGGACCTGGAGAATTATTAGGGAATACAAAAAATGATTGCAACACCAGTTCAGGATCTTGTCTAATCACTCCAACAAAATTCAGCGCAAAAATATATCAAGTGGCTTTATGTAAATCTCATCCCATGCCAGAGGGATCAGCTTTAGATTTAGCTGGTGCTGGATGTGTGGATGTTTACAAAAGTAATACGGGAGAAGAAACAGGTGATATTTTTAGCGATACAGGTGCAACCCTTTCAGCAGCAAATATTTCAATTCCAACAGCGGGAAACTACACACATGTAGCAGCATTCTTCGATAAAGACTTTAAAGTTGGAAGTCACCACAAAATCTATGATGCGGGAGATAGCAATTCTCCGCTAGGAGAAAGATACTACTCTACTAGTTCTGGAGGTGCTGCGGTTGGAACTGCAGATCAAGTTGAAATGATATCAGGCGAATTCAACACTTTTATGCCACAAATAGCATGTTCAAATGGAGCTGGGAGTGTCGAAAGAACTGCGACAACGGGCACTAGTAGTACTTATACAAATTTTCTTGCAGGTGGTGAAACATTTTCTGGAAGAGTACTCAAATCCGACTATTCCCTCGCAAATGAAGATACCGGTAATATAAACAATCAGACTGCTTCTTGTGTGGGGGCAAAATACCTACTAAGTATTGTAGATAAAGCAACAACTGTAGATGTAAATACTACAGGAATACATATTAAAATACTTGCTCCTAAAGGCCTGATAAGGGCTGTCCAGGGGGCAGGAGTACAAACTGGGGTAGTAACTGGATTTACTTCTCATGGAGAGTCAGTCGCAGTAAAGGTAGTTCCAGTTTCCGCAAGTGAAATTTAATCTCATGATTTTACTATTCTTTGATAACTATCTTTTGTAATTTTTCTAATTAAAACTTCTTTAACTAATAGTTGACTTTTCAAAAAATTCCTTGATGCTTTTATTAAAACCATAATGATAAAATAAAAAATTAATATAAATATTTCTTAAAGATATTTATGGAAAATAAGAAAACAATCTCATGGGTTGTCCCTTGCTTTAATGAAGAAAAAGTAATATTAGAAACTTTAAAAAGAATTAGAAAAGTTTCAAAAAAAATATATAAATATAAATGGGAATTAATTTTAATTAATGATGGAAGTACTGATAAAACTAAGAAAATTATTCTTGGAATTAAAAATTACTCTTTAAAAGTAATTTTGTTAAGTTTTTCAAGAAATTTTGGGCATCAACAGGCTGTTCAAGCTGGATTAGACAATTGTTCAGGATCTGCCGCTATCATCATAGATGCAGATTTACAAGATCCTCCTGAAATAGCTGAAAGAATGATAGAAAAGTGGGAAAAAGGATATAAAGTTGTATACGGTCAAAGAACTATTAGAAGACAGGAAAACATTTTTAAGAAATTTACCGCATTCATTTTCTATAGGTTATTGAATTTTTTTTCAGGAATAAAAATACCAGTAGATACTGGTGATTTCAGATTAATCGATAGAACTGTTATTGATGAATTAAAAAAATTTCCAGAGAAAGGTAGATTCATGAGAGGTTTGATCGCTTGGGTTGGTTTTAATCAAATTAGTGTTTTATATGAAAGAGATCGGCGCTTCGCTGGGGTTACAAAATATTCTTTAAGAAAAATGATTGCTTTCGCAATTGAAGGTTTAACCAGTTTTTCAAGAAGACCACTAAGACTTGCTACTTTCATGGGTTTCTTTTCCTCTTCATTATCATTTCTTGGTATAGTTTATGTCTTATACATAAGATTGTTGACACAAACTTGGGTAGCAGGGTGGGCTGCAATTTGTATGACAATATTACTCTCATCTGGTATTCAGTTAATTTTTATTGGACTACTGGGAGAATATATTGGAAATATATTTTTTGAGACAAAAAACAGGCCTCTCTATATTGTTGAGGAGAAAAAAGTTCTTAATAAAAAATAAGGAGGCTTAATATGGATAACATTAATAAATTTAGAAGTGATACTTATTTTAAGAAACTTTTTTGGATTACTACTTTCTCCTCCCTTACATTTTTTGTAATAGCATTCTTAAGACATTTTTTGCTACAAAGTAATGCTTACGATTTAGGATTATTTGATCAATGGATATGGCTTACAAGTAAAAATTTACCTTCATATTCAAGCATGACTGGGCTACACATGTTTGCAGATCATGGTGCCTGGACTCTATATATAATTTCACTGGTATATAAATTAATTCCTGATATAAATATATTATTTCTCTCACAATCTTTATCTCTCTGCTTTACTACAATTCCTATATGGCTTTTATGCAAAAGAAATAACTTAAGCAGTAAAATTGGATTTCTTGTAGGGTGTTTTTGGCTTCTTCAGCCTGTGGTTTTTAATATAAATCTATTTGATTTTCATCCAGAGGTTTGGGCAATGCCTTTTATTGCCCTTTATTACTATTTCGAAAAAAATAAGAATTTTTACATATCAATTTTACTTACTTTTTTAATTCTTGGGACCAGGGATGGATTAGTACTTTTGACTTTTGGTTTTGGTTTGGAGCAAATCTTAAAAAAGAAATTTGGAAGAGCATTAATTCTTTTGTTAATTTCTATACTCTGGTTTTTATTTTTAAATAATTGGATATACCCGATTTTAAATGGTGATAAAGGATCTGTAATGGCTTTGGCGAGATATTCAAATTATGGGGATTCTTTCGTGGAAATATTATTAACGTTATTTTTGAATCCTTTATATGTCCTAAACAACATAAATTTAATAGATTCAATATTTTATTTATTAATTTTATTTGCCCCAGCTTTCGTTTTTTGGAAAAAGATTTCTTTTATTACTTTAATAAGTGCATTTCCATTGGTTTTCTCAAATATTCTTTCAGAATCTTCTTCGCAAAGAACTTTAATTCACCAGTATAGTCTCCCAGTTGTTCTTATTATTGTAATTTCAGTAATAAATGGTTTAGCAAAGAATAGTGATAAATTCATTTATAATAAGAAAACATTTCTATGGATGATTATTTGTTGGGCTGCACTAGCTAAGCCTCTTTTTTTTGCAGGCCCCTACCTGAGTCGTTTAGATTCAATCAGTCCAGCTAGAGAGGCTTTTAAAGAAATACCAAAGGATGCAAATGTATTAACGACAAGTTATTTAGTTCCTCATCTATCCCAAAGATCTTTTATAAAATATCCTAATAATAAAGTTGATATTAAATCAGATTTAAAAAATTTTAATGTTTTACTTCTTAATCCATTGGATCCTGGATGGGATTCTTCTCGTAAATTGCAGCAAAAATACATAATGATTGCTAAAGAAAATAATTGGGATTGTCTTGAATGGGATAATGGGTTAGAGCTTTGTAAAAAATAATTATTTAGAAAATATATTTATTCGACAAATAGTAAAAAGTTAAACTATATGATGCCATAGACAAAATTTGTGAAACATAATCATTTAATTCAAAAATAAAGGAAAATGTAATTAAAAATATTAAATTTACAAAATAAGAAAATAAACAAGCAAAAATAAATTTATAAAATTGTTTTTTTATTTCGATTTTTTTACTTTTAAATACAAAATTTCTATTCAAATAAAAAGAAACAACAATACCAACTACGTAACCTAATAAATTACTGATTACTAAAAATATATTAAATATTTTTAAAAGAATTATTGAGGTAAGATATGTAACCATTGTATTTATTACACCTGAAAAGATATATCTCAAAAACTTTTTCATTTTATTGATTATACAATTTTTTTATTCTTGGCGATAGTTTATTCTCTGAAGGAATTCACTGTAAATTCGCTGGCAGTAGGAATTTCTAGAGTGGTTTATTCTTTCTACACTCGATTTATATCATATACTTGTCTTGATTGAAAGTTGATCGCATATTAGAGGGTATTACAAACTTTTTTTTAATGTCTATTAATACATTTCTATTGCTGTTATTAGTTATTGCAAATTACACAAATTTATTTTTAAATATAAAAAAGAAGTAATAAAACAATTTTAAAACATAAAGGATTAATAGCCTTGATTGTTTTATTCTTACATTTACAAAAGCAATTCTCACCTAATACATTATTAGTCCTTTAAAGTTTAGTGCAAAATATTATTCAGACTTTTAGAACTTAAATAAAATTTTTCAAACTGCTTTTATAAATAACTAAAAATTATTTTTTTAAAAAAGAGATATTTGATAATAATGGATTCTCTTTAATAGAGTTAGTTATTCTCATTTCACTTCTCGTAATTTTATCACCTGTAGCCATTCCTTAATTTGTCGGATTAAGAAATAGTGCGAAAGTATCTGCAGATAAAAATCTCTCGTAAACATTTTAAAAGAATGTTTGGTCGCAGAATCAAATTTAGTTAGTGCTCCAAGTTTTTATGATAAATCTGATTTGGATACAATTAACTGATTTGGGGATAGTAGAGGATTAAATCTTGGCTTTACTTAGAATTAAGCATATGTTCCTAATTCTCCTATACAACCTTAGGAATCTTTTCTTAAGAGTAACAGCAAAATTAAATAGATAGTACAAATGAACTGGATATAGTTGGAGTACCTGTCTAATTTATTCCTCTTTTCGAAATACTTTTAGTAAAGAGTGATAATTGTAAAGCTAAGAAAAATTAATCTGTAACCAATGCCCTGAAAATTAATAATAGCTTTTGTAATACAAGTGCTAAAGTTGGTGGTAAATGGTAAATAATCAAGAATTTTTTTTTAAAATTTATATCAAATAGTCATGTTAGATTACTTGATTAATGTTTACTTATAAATGAGTATTTCAAGTGACATGCTATAAATAAAGTCTTAAAAATCTTTCTAAATTAGAATATTTTAGGAGAACAAGGTATTAGGTTTGAATCCTTTCGCTACTAATTAGTAAAAGATTTGCCATAGAAACAATTTCCAAAAATTTTCTTAAGATATCTGAAATATGAAGCTGGGCATGATTTTAGAAAGGATTTGCAATGCCTTTCGTAACCTTGTTGACTAGTATCGCTTGTAGTACATATTTTCTAGTCAAAGAGGTTAGTTCTCCTCCATCCCTGAGAAATTAATCTTTCATAAATTTCTCTTGCTAATTCTATTTCCACTGAAATTGTTGTTGTCATTAAAGGTGGTTCTTTTCCTAATAGACTAAAAATCTTTCCTGAGTCAATAAACATATACTCGAAGACTCCCTCAATACTCTTATCGTTTTTTATAAACCTTTTTACTTCTGAACTATTAGAATTTATTAACCAATAAGATTTAGCCATTAATAGCGGTACAATTAGTTAAAGGTTTACAGCTATTTAAAAATCTAGCGATTAATTGTTGTAACTTCATAAATTCGCCTAGAAGCTTAAAGAATTATCTTTTTTTTTTTTTGATGATTAAACATATATGTAAACAATTTTATGACTTTTTAAATTTAAAGATGCTGTCTTGGGTCTTGTAAAGTTTTTCCTCTCTAGCAACTCTCAATTCCCATTTTTTTGATGGCTTTTTTCATTAGTATATTCATATTAGCTAATATGTCTCAAAAGTATTTCTTAATTAAAATCTAAAATAATTATTTCATTAGACATCAAAAAATAGGAACTAAATTTTTCTTATTTTAGTTAAATATTCAATTGAATACTAATAATAATTAAACTTGTAATTATCTTATTGGTCAAAACAATAACTAAATTACTCAAAGAAGACACTATTGACTTAAAGTTCCCAGGCGAAATGATTTTCACCTCTAACAAATCCTCTCACTAAAACAGAAAGCAACTGCTGATATCTACAGTTTTGCTGCAGATCTGATACACGATTACCTTAAAACAAAGAAAATAATAAAAAAACTTTACAATAATTAATATTAATGTTACATTAATTAATAATTTAAAAATTAATCATGACTCCAGAAGCAGAAAGATTTAATGGTTGGGCAGCAATGCTCGGTTTTGTAGCAGCCGTTGGTGCTTACGTATCAACAGGTCAAATCATCCCAGGTTGGTTCTAATGGAAAATAAACAATATAAGAGAAATATCGATCCTCAGAAAATTACAGCTGAAAAGCTAAATGGAAGATTTGCTCTTTTAGGAGTAATCGCTTTAGTTGGCTCTTACATCACAACAGGTCAAATTATCCCAGGTATGGTTTAATGTCTCGTTCAATTACAATCACAACTGAATCTGGTGGAAGACAAAATATCTTCCCATCAGAAGTTCAAACTCAACTTGTTGAGAATTATACAAATTATCCAGCTGAAGCTGAGAAAGTAAATGGTAGATGGGCAATGCTTGGATTTATAGCTTTACTAGGCGCTTACGCGACTACAGGACAAATCATTCCAGGGATTTTCTAAATATGAATATAGATATTTTCCTCATATCTTTCTTTACCTATCTATTAATACCAGTAATCATGGTTGCGAAGGGTAGAAAAGCATAAATTTTATTTTAAAATCAAAATCAATTTTCTAAACTTATGGACATACCAGTATATGATTTCCCAAATTCTCCAATTTTATTACTTGGATTTTTTGGAATTTTAGTTGCACTTGCAACCTTATTCATTACATATAACAAGTACTTCAACTCTCCACTTAACAGGGACAGAAAGTTTGTTAAAAATTCATTGGAGATTGAATTTAAAAAAGTTTCATCACAATTATCTTGAAATGGAACCTCTATCCATTGATCTTTATAAAGAACTGGTGAAAATCTATGAGTCCACTAGGTGAATTCTTGATAATAGTAATTGGTTTTACGGGTTTAAGACTTTTTTATTCCTTAAAGCAATTTTAAGAAAAAAACATTTGAAATTATTCAATCAAATTACAAGTAAATATAAAATATTAGAAAATGTATAGTTAATTGCCAAAAGGTTTATTAATTTATTTGGGAAGGAGTTTATTTGTAAATTTCGTTTTTCACCAAATGTACTAAATATAATATCCCAAATTAAAATAACAGAAGTTAAAATTAAAAAAAAACAATCTGGGCTTGTGGATATCATTTATAAAGAAATCATCCTAGAGGATATTAAAGTAGGAATTTCAATCTTTTCATAAATTTGTTCTAATTAATTTTATGACAAAGAATTTAAAAAAATTTTAACTTCTTCTCACCCAATCAGGTGATCCACTAAACCAATCTGCAATATCATCATTTTTTGGGTCAAAGTGACTTTCTCTGTCTAATCCATCAAGTCCTAAAGATTGAATTAAGCCATTAATACTTTCTTGATCTTGTCTCCCATATCTTCTTAGGCTATTAGCTTTTCTTATCCAAGACCAAATGGTTGAACTATGTTTTGCATGTTTTTCAACAAATAATCTCTCTGAGAGTGAAACCTCTTGATCTAATGAGATACGTTTAATAATTTCTTGAATTTTTAATCTAGTTTGATTAGTAAGGAACATAAATATTAGATAAGTTAATTCCTTATAGAAGTTTTTCTATTAATTGTCTTGTCAATATTTATTTCAAGAAAAAGTGAATTTTAAAAGGCTTTTAAAAACTAAAAGTTATGATTTCGAGACAGTTTTATTAATTAAGTGGTATTTGATACAAAAATATATTTGTAAAACTTATATTTAAATTTTTAATTCATAAAAAATTCATAAATAAAATTATTAAAATAATCTGTAAAACAATAAAATTTCATGAATAAGGATTTTTTTATATTTACCGAAAAATATTAGATCAAAGAGTAAGTTTTTTAAAGTTTTATAAAAGGATTTATCAATAAATAATTATATATATTTATTTTTCCTCTTTTCATTTTTAAAAGATAATTTGAGTTTATTCAAATAACATTCCTAATGCGTATAAATCCATTACTAAATTTAAAAGATTTAAAATATTTTCTCCTCTTTTCAGAAATAATTCCAGGCAAAAACTAAATTAAACCTTTTGAGAAGCCTGTGAGAAATTTTGAAACTATTTTGAAAGTAAAAGGTTTAAAAATATTTTTTAAAAATTAAAACAAGTTTTGTTGAGTTAATTTTTTACAATATTCAGTAATAAACTTTATAGGTATTTTTGTTGCTAATGATGCTTTCTGTTTATATAGCTCAGATGATTCCTTGTTATTAATAAAAGTCTTCATTTGTGCACAAGCTCTTAAATCAGAACTATAGCTGGATGTTTCTTTTAAACTATTTGAAATTGAAAACAAAAAATAACATGTAATTGCTAGGAGAATGGTTGCTATATTCTTTTCAATAAATTTACTCATAATTAACCAAAATTAGTTAAGACAATATTACCTCAAAAAGGATTTGCACAACTTTGAAAAAAGAAGTAGTGCATCGCTTTTTTTTGATATTTTAATATAAATTATTTATAAATATATATTACCTTTGTGCTAATTTCTAACCCATTTATTAAATAAAAATCTAGAAAATCTTACAGGATTGAAATTTTATAGAATGAATAAGACTTATTCTATAATCAATAAAATAACTTTTCTTCTTATTGTTTTACAAATACCTTATATTTTTAATTAATGTTTTATTAAAAGAGAAAATTTATATTGTTTCAAAATTTAAGGATTTTATCTACTTAAAAATCTAAGGATTTGTTAATTTTAATCTTTGAAACTTAATTTTAGAAACTATTCTAATTTTGTAGTTTGGGTATCTCGTCTTCCACCATTTGTTTAAGGATATAGCTACTCCACTTAAATCTTCGTTACATATATGTACCCATAAAATTTTTTCATTATCTTGCTTATAAAATTCCCAATTTGTAGATGAATTCATTTAATAAAAATAACTATCAATCCAACAAATATACTTCGTAAAAGAAGTAACACAATTAATAAAGATAATAACTTTGCTAATCATATTATTTAATAGATTTAAGATAAAAGAATTGTTATCAATTTTTTTTAAATTTATTGTAAATAAAAAAGGTTGAATATAGACATCCAATTTATTTTAGCTTTCAACTATGAACTGTAACTGATAAATTGAAAATGAAATTTCTAGTAAATAAAACTATTCTTAATATGGGGTATTCCAACGCATTACACAATAAGAAATAGGATTGTATCCATTGCAATTCAAAAACTTGAATATCTTTACTATAAAATAATGAAAACTTGCATCATTGTAATAAGCCCAAGTTACATAAACCATAAATGCACTAAAAGCAAGTGCCGCATATTGCATCCAATGAATGCCGGATTGATCTACACCATTTTTATCAAAATCTGATTTGCTCATGTAGCTTGATTATTAATTCAATAATAAAAAAGTTTTTCTTAATATGTTGTTACTATTTTCTCAAATTATTGGATCTGAATAAAAATAATTTAAAAAGTTAAGGTTTGTATTTTTATAGAACCTTTATCTTCTTTTCAGTATTTTCAGATTTATAAACTACTTAGTTTTAATTGTTTAATTATGAAGTTTTTCTAGAATGCTATTTATCTTTATAAGAGAAATTTATAGTCATACTCTTAAATTAAACTACACTATCTTTTTTTATAAATTTAAAACCTGACCCACAGGTACTTTTTTCTGCACCTGTGGGAGTGCTAATTAAAAATCCACCTCCTGTTAGATCTTGATAATGATCAATAGTGAGACCTTCTAATAAACTCTTTTGAGATTCTGGAGCATAGACAGTTAATCCATCAGTTCTTGCAATTGGTATTCCAGATTTTTTCCATGCACTAACTCTTAGAAACATCCAACCCTCTTCAAATTTATCAGGTTGTAAATGGATATAAACTTCTCCAGGAGATCCTCGGGATATGGATTGCCTAAGTAATTCACTAGAAGCAGAGTTTGTAACAACTAACATACTCATAATTAAATTTGAAATAATTAAAAAAATTATGATTTAGTAAGGAATACTCACAATTTTAATTAATATGGAAAAATTATAACCGACTAACAATAAGTAGAGGGTTATCAAAACAACAAATAAATATTAAAAGTACTTCTCTAGATTAAAAAAAGGTTCATTATTTTTACAAAGATCTCTTTTAATCTATATCGGTCTTTTAGGAATCATATAGTTTATTTTGGCCAAATGCTCCAGTATGGGTAATTAATAAGCTGATAAACGTGAGATTCTTTATATATTTAAGGATATTTTGCATATCTTTTACCTATTTCATAAAGTTTCAATCTCTTTGATATTACAAATAACTTTTCATTTCAAAACATGCCTTTTAAGGTATTTTCTCTATCAGATTCTAGTACTTTTTTTTGGAATGCTTTTTATGAGGTTTGGATTTTTAAAAATGATTGACTTCTCAAAAATCTTTACTACTAAAAAGCTATTAATTTATAGCCTTTATAGACCTCCAGCCTTAAGTGTTGATTTGGGGTCATCTAATCTAAATAAATATCTAAAAGCTCCAAATTTATAATAGTTTCGGATCTTAGTAAATACATTATCAATGATGATTTATTCAAACCAATCCAGCTTTTAGATATCTGTAACCTTCTGAGGCTGCCAACGGTCTTGTACATTTAACGAAACAATTTTCTACACCTTTTTCAGTAGAGGTATTTAATTCACAACTTCTAATGCAGTCATAATAAACAGCTTTTGGATCCAATTTGTTCTTAAAGTGCTTATCTCTAAATGTTTTCATGTCGATGTCCTAAATATGAGATTAATTTATAGGAAATAAAAAAGTTTTAATAGAGCACAAATACTCTCTTTATGTAATTTGTGATAATTTTTCTTATAAGTAATACCCTCTCTTACCACCACATCCCAAGATTTAAATTTTTTTTATTTTTACTAATTCTATTACATGCAAGTTCACACTCTTTTAATTCTGTAATAGGAAAAGAACTAATTATTCTTGCCATATCAATAGAAGATAGCTCTCCATTCTTATTCCACTTAAGAGTTGTTTTTCTTTGCCTTGGTTCTGTTGATTTATTCTTCATCGCTTTTAAGTTAAGGTATAATTTTTTAACATATTTATTTGAAATTGCCAAACAAAATGTTAAGTTTTTTTATGGAATAATATATTAAATTTATTGATCAATAATATAGAGGCATTAAAAGTTACCCTAATGTTTTTTTATTCTTAAACTAATATTATTTAATTTATACATTTTTATTGAATAATTTTATTATTAAAGATGTATTTTATTCATCTAATATAGATTAGCTGTCAGCTAAAAATTTTTTTAATTTAATTGTTCTCTTCCTCATATTTAGAGATTAATTGTTTATTAAAAGATGATTTTATTTCTTTGGATATTTTGCGTAATCCTTGGCCTGTTGTAAATGATATTTCTAGGATTTTATTTTATATTATTTTTTTAAAGACAATTTTCAATGCTTTGCGCAGCAATTTATTTGAAGAATTGATTTATTCAGATAGGACAATATGTAACATCTGGTCAGTTATTTAGTAGAAAAAATTTGTTAAAGTCAACATTTAATCTTGTAATACTATGAATGCAATCATTGAAAAAACTAATAGAATTTTACCATTTGGTTTGAAAGCTCAAAAAATTATTCCATTTTTTATTGCATCTAAATTAGTTGGTTTTGCTTGCTTTGTAATCTTTATGACTTATCGCTAGTGGAATCAGAAACTTATAGATTTATTTTATTAGTTATATTTGTTCCTTTTGCTGGATATAAGCTATATAGATTTTATAGAAAACTTTTTAATTTATCTAAATCAACTTTAAAAGAACAATTAGAATCAATATTTAAAAAACATTTCTAAATAGTGTGATTAAATAAAATTAGATGAAATATCTAATATTTTATAGTAAGGGCAAAAATTTCTGATATTTAGATATTTTAAATTAATTTTTAAGTAGAGGATTTATTATTTGGTAGCGTTAAGTCGTAATTTTTTACCTATCGATGAGATATTCTTAAAATATATATAAATTTTTCAGGGACTCTTTATTCTTTGTAAGGCAGTTCTTTTGGTATCCATAAATATTGTTTAGTATCGATTTTCATCTTCGAATCAACCTTTATGCCCTCATTGACTAATAATTTCTTTTGTATCCAATCAGAACCATGCCTTGAAAAACTCATTGTTATAAATCCTTTAGAGTTTATAACTCTATACCATGGCACATTGGAGGGGAGTTGCAATCTTCTTAACGCCCATCCAACTTGTCGAGCTCTTCCATACGCATTTATATAATCTGCGATTTGGCCGTAAGTAGCTACTTTTCCATAAGGTATTTTGGCCACAGTCAAATATACCTTATGATAAAAATGATTGCTTGCCATAATATATCCTTAAATTTATTTATAAACCAAAAAAACTCCATAAATATGGAGCTGGAAGACTGAATAATCCCCATCACCCAGTCTATTAATCATCTTAGCACTACATATAGTGCTTGTATTACATCAAAAATTACTATTTATGGGGTTGTGTTCTTCTGTTTTTTTTGTCATGATGGAAATCCCCATCACCTAGGCTCTGCGCTTTTCGTAAGAGTCTTTTTTTTATGCCTTATTGGTGATTTTTTATACTAATTATTTCCATATGCTATAAACAAATTGTTTAAATCGCTCTTTTTATACAAATAACGCTAAACGAACTTCTATGTACTTTATTTTTTAGATCATTTTTAATAATAAATGCAAAACCAAAATGTTTTAATAAGCTTGCAAATGTTTATATTTAATCGAATTTATATGAGTTTTAATCCATTATCTCTCTAATGCCAATATTTAAATGTTCAATTTGCAGAATAGATATTTAAAAATCAAGAGAATTATTTATTAAAAGAAAAGGATATATATTATATTCATTATGCCTGGATAAATTTTAAAGAAGGAAACTAGCTCTAACTGATTATAAATAATAAAAATTAACTTACAGAACTTTTTTCTTTATATTTAATGAAAGGATAAAATATCACATTAATTGTATACTTTTGATTATTGATAAAAGTTGAAGTTCTGATTTCATGAGTAAAGAATAATTCTTAATTAAATGCAAATTTCTTTACTAGCTAAGTTAATAGCTTTCTTTTGTCTAGCTCTGTTTGCAACATATATGGAATTAGTAACTACAAAGGTGAAAAAAATAATACCGTTGTCAAACCAATTGCCAACCTAGGATTTTTTTATAGTTATAGTATTAATATTTTTTTACTAAATAGTTCGTTAAATAATATTTATATCAGAAAGAATTCTTTCTTGCATTAAAAACTAAATATAGAAAAAGTTTAACTTTCTTAGATATTTGAATAGTTGCTATCTTCACTATGATATTTTTTATATTAAGGCAATAATCTAATTAAAATAAATCAAAATAATTAATGCTTTTGCAAAATTTTTATATAAATGTGTTGAATTAATATAATCTAAAGATTAATTTGCTTGGTTTTAGGAATCTAATTCTAAATAAATAAAAGGAATTAGGCCTTTTATTAATACCAAGATCTAATTTTTATCTTTTAAGTTCTGAGCTTTTGCATTTTTACCTTTTAAAGAAAATCCCAAAACTAAAAAGGCTATATAAAAAGCTAAGGCAGCACTACTTATTATTAAGATTGTGTTTATGTCCATTATCGTATAATCATAAATATTAATTCTTAATAGAGACTATCAGATAATAGCAATTTTGTGACCTGGTTCACTTCTACTTTTGCATTAGGAACGTCTATTAGAAATATTATTTAAATAACTTTTAAAAGGCAATCTTTTAATACCCTTCCCAAAACACTTTACTCGTACTTATCCCACTTTTAATTTAATTTCAGATTAAATATGTCTAATATTAGTTTTTGGATTTATGATATCTACTTTTTTTTGTTTTTATACTCTATCTAAGTTAATCATAAAAATGATAAATTCTACAACTATGAACATAGTAAGTAAAGACATAAAAATGAGTATATTTATTTCATATAAATCTAGTTTTTTTAGTGAAATTTATGCTGTAACGGTAAGATCAATTTTATGAAGCCTAAACCAAATAATCGATATTTATCAAAGGAAGTTCAATTAACAAATAAATAGGATTCAATTTTTAAATAAAAAAGTAATAATCAAAAATATGTTTAAATTTAGTAACAAATTTAGAATCTTACTAAGAGGATCTTATTACATTAATTTTTATCAGTTGTAAGAAATCAGCCAATTATTAAGCTTTTAATTTATTATTTTTTAAAAATCCTCTCTAATTGTTTTATTTCTTCTCTAATATCCTTGCCTCTTTCATTCATCTTATTATTTCTTTTAATTATTGGAATTAGCCACCAAGCCTGAAGTCCAATAAAAAAAAGTATTAATATTATTAGATCAAATTTTCCTGGTTGCACTTTTTAATAACTATTTAACTACAAGAATAACAACTCTTTTGCTGATATAAGTACACCTAAAGCCCTTTTAAAAAATGAATATTCTTAAAAGCATCAATATTTTATAAAGTTTATCTTTGTTTATTTAGTTTATTTTTAGTTCTAAATAAAATAAATAAAATAATCCAGTAAAGGCAAATTAATATTGTGCATGTTTGCACTGTAATTAATAACTCATCAGGAACAGAATTAAACAAATTCATCAAGGAAGAATAAAACATATTTAAAATTATTAAAAGTTGTCATTGAATATATCCAAATCATATAAAAAACTTTAGAAACAAAACATTAAGATTATGAAAACTAAATAGACCTTTTTTATTTATATATTGCTATTTAAAGAATTAAGCGGCATATTTTGGATTAAGAAGAAGTAAAAATCTTAATAACTTAGATTATTTTTAAAAGAATTAGTTTTTTACTGATTTTGGAATACTTATAATTTTTGATAAAGTCTTAGCTTTTTAGGATAGCTCGCTTATTTAAAGTAATAAAGAATAAAGCATCTAATCTAATATCCTCAAGGTTCATACAGTTAAAGATAATTTATAATCTAAAAAATTATTTATGTATAGAATATTAGAATTTTAAATTTCTAATTATTTTTCTAGATAAAGCAGGCTGTCTAGTTTTCCTTTTCTGTGATTTATTAATTAGATAAATTCCTCCTATGACAATTCCAACTTCTACTAATATTCCACCAACAATTAGAATATTCATAGAAAATATACCTTTACGTTTTAATTAATATAATACAAAAAATTTTTTAAATTAATTTTTGAAATAAACTATTTCTAGCCAAATAAGCTTATCAATTAATTAAAAACAGCCAACGTCTAATTAATCTCTAATTCTTTTTTTAAATTAGAAATTATTAAATAAGATTGTAAAAATAAAAATAAAATATTTTAAAAAGAATAATTATATGCGAATTTCTTTATATATATTCTTTTAGTGTTTATTTTCTAAAAGTAAATTATTTATATATTCAAGTTATTAAGGCAAATTCTATATTTGATTATACATAGTAGTAAATATTAAAACTATCTTATATTTTTTCTTTAGGTCTTATTTTAATTACTCTTAAATGAAATTTGTTTTCCCTCTTCCCTCTTTCCCAAATCCCATCCAAATAAACCACATAAACCAGCCAATAAAAGGTACTAAATTAATAAATATCCATTTCCAATCTTTTCCGAAACTATTTAATCTTCTTAGGTCTATGGCAATTTGAGGTAAAATGCAAATAATTCCGTAAATATTATATCCGGTTATTGATATAAAAAAAGGAAAAGTAACTATTGTGATAATGACATTTACTAATTGAACATACCACCAATCTTTCCTAGTTGATTTTCCTTTGAAATTAGTGAAATTTTGCCAGAAACTTAAATAAGCTGAGTAAAGTTCAACAAAAAATATATTCATAGAAATTAAAAAATTTAATTTTTAATTTAACAAGTATTTTAATATTTTTCACAATATTTAAACTTGTCTTAAATTTAAGATTAATTTACGTTTCTTATTGCATTTAAGCTAATTTACATTAATATCTTGTTTAAGATTTAAATAGTAAACACCCTAAATGAGATTTAAAGTAACTTTGAAAAAAAAAGGAAAAGAATTTGATGAAGTTGTCATTGCTAATAATAAGCATGATGCAATAAAAGTTGCTTTAAAAAATAATCCTAATTCTGAGGCCATCAATTCAGATTGGACATTTAAGCTTTAAAGATTTAACTCCCTATTTCTATTTAGGTTGATAGTTGGTCTGAATTTTATTTTATTATCCATTTATTATTATGGGAGAAGCAAAGAGAAGAAAGGAATTAGGGATTCCACCTAGAGAAAAACCAATAGAGTTACCCAAGCTTGATAAAGAATCTATCAAAAAAAAAGTAAGAACTACTTTATATAAATATCCAGTTATCCCATTTGTCTTTTATGGTGCGGCGATATTGGTACTAATTGGGGGCGTAATATATGTAATTAAATATTATAAATTAATTTAAATATCTAAAAAGTCTTTTTTTACATAAAAGATTTTTAGATAATAAAGAAATTGATTTTGTAGTAAAAAATTTAAAATTAATTTCTTGGTAAGTTTCTTATAATCACATCTATATTATTGATAAAATCGATTCTATTTCTATTTATCTGTAACTTTGATCTTCTTAGAGAAACATTAATGTGAGAAGAGGAAAACAAACATGAAATTAAATAAAAAACCTTTTTGAGTAACAATCATCAATGTATTAAATAGTTAACTTATTAAAAATGTTGATAATAAAATCATATGAAGTATTCATCCAAAAGCCCTTAGACTTTTTCTTTAAAAATCTTCTTCCTTGAGCATTAAATTAAGAAAATAATAATTATTGATCCAATACTAAAAATTAAGCTCCAAGTTTGAGAACTAATTCTCATTAAAAAATCAATATCTTTTAGTAGTTTAATTAATTCAAACTAAGATTTTCTTATAAAAATCATTAAATTTTTTATTTTAAAGATAAGCTAATTTTTGTAAGTTTAAACTTAAAAAAAGTATTCCTCCAATCTCTGGATAAATAATAACAAATTAATTGATGTGAATATAAATTTCTATTATTTATTGCTTCAAAAAATTATTAAGCCATGAAATCTAGATTAATTGAGTAAAAAATATACAAAGTATTTATATTATCCTTATTAATTTTGATAAAAATATTTTTGAGTTTTGTTTTCTCTAATGTGATTTGCTTGAATTTATACTTTTCTTATCGGCTGTAAGTAATAATATTAATATGAATCCAACTAAAAAAGAAAATGCAACAGTTAGCTGAATTATTTCTTTAAACATTTTCAGTAGTATCTCTATCTAAATTTAGCAATAAATTAAATTGATGAAAAGAGTATATCTCGATAATAACTGATCATTTTAAAGATTATTTCTTATAATAAATTGATATAAAAGTAAAGTATTTAATTAAAAAATCTTATTTTTAATTACACTAATAATTTTTAAAGTACGTTTAGAAAGTTAGTCTTTAAAAAAAATTTCCAAAATCTAATTAATTAAAAAGAATAAAGATAAATTTCAATACTTAATTTATAAAGTTTATGTAGATTTATTTTTATTAGTAGCCAAATATTAAATGATCTCTAATTTACTTCACTCGTTTGAAATTCAAATGCTATTTCAATATCTTCAAGATCCTCTTTTGTGAGCTTGTAATTTGAACCTTCTCTTTTTAATCTATCTTTCACCCAACTAATGCATTCTTCTAAATTTGGATAGTTAGGTTTTTGGCTTACAATCCAATCTTGTAGTTGGTTTGAAACATACCAGGAAAATTTTATATTCATAAATTATTAAATTTATTAAGATTAAGAGAAAAGAAATGATAATCATTTTCATTATATGTATGATTGTAAGTATTGTCATTTTTTTAAGCCATGAAAGTAAGATCTTCTATCAAAAAAATTGATCAAGATGATCAAATAGTTAAAAGGAGGGGTAGGCTATATGTAATCAACAAGAAAAAACCTAGAAACAAGCAACGCCAAGGCTAATTTTATTATTTTTATCTATAATTTTGTATGATTTACTATTTTGGCTTTTACTTATTTAACTGGACTAGTATTAATAACATTTCTCTTGACTAATTTTTCATAGAGATATTTAATAATCTATAAAAGAAATTTCTTCGTTTCTTTTAAGGACAGTGATTGAATTATAATAACTTTTTCTATAAAATTTTTAAATTATTGGTTAATATCGAATAAAATCTTTTTTTGTAAATTTCTAATATATTTGTGATAAATAAATATTTTTGAATAATGATAAATAATTTCAGAGTATATTAATCATATTTATTAATTTCATAAGTAAATCTTTTTACTCTTCCTACGTTAGAATACTTATATTAATTTACAACTATTATGGATAATTTTAAAAATGTAGATGTTGATAAATTAGCTAATATTTATTTCGAGGGTAAGGTTATAAGTAGGAATATTTTCCTAAAAGATGGTTCTAAAAAAACTTTAGGAGTAATGTTGGTTGGAGATTATGAATTCAACACTGATTCTAGAGAGCTCATGGAGATAATATCAGGGAAACTTAATCTAAAACTAAAGGGTGATAATGAATGGAAATTAATTACAAGTGGAATGGAATTTAATGTTCCTAAAAATTCATCATTTAAATTACAAGTTTTAGATTTAGTTAACTACACCTGCTCATATTTCGAAAATTAAACATAATAAAATAATGTAATTATTTTATTTAAGTTTCTATTTTATAAGCTTTTTTGTGAAAGTTGTTATGGTAATAGATTATTTATTTAGTAAAGTTATTGTTTATTTATTTATTAATCAGAAAATGTATTGTTGGGCATAGATAGATAGAATATTAAGTATTTTAATTACGAGTAACTTAAAGAATTTGGAGTTTTATGTAAATTACATATCGTATTATTTTTTTATTCTTTCATTTTCTTTATTTTTGCTATTTAAAGAAAAGATATTTTAAGATTTCAAGCTTCTCTATAGATTATTAATTTAACCTAAGAATTTATGTTCCACTATTGTCATTGAATTTATAAATGGCAAGTTTGGTAAAAGAATATACAGATTGAAAAATGTCTCAGAAAAAATCAACTTATTTAAAAAGTAACCAAAATAGAAGAATATTAGAAACCATTTTATGGTTTATGGAGAATTATTTGCCTCAAAAAAAGAAAAGATCATTACGTTCAGAATTTCAACTAGGTAAATTTGAATCATCTACTATTAAGAAAATAAGAAAGCTGGGTGCGATCCGCTCTAAATCATTAGGAGAAGATTTGAGCAAAACTAAGGTAACATTTACTGTTGGTGATTGGGCTTTACCGTATCTTAATTTATTGAAAAGGATAAGACTTCTAAAATAGTATTTCTAAAGGAGTATTGATTCTATAATTTTCTTTAGAAAAGCTTTATAGCTTAAATTTTTTTGAAATAGAAAGTGAACTTTCAAATATATCAATATTCAAATCCGTAATTTTAATCTTACTTTGTTAAATAATAAGAGAATTATAAATATTGGTAATTTAATTTAATGTGGAAAATATTATAGAAATAAGTACTCGCAAAATCTATTTATGAGATTATTTCAATAAATCTGCCTCAAAATGGTGAATAAAGATAGCAAAAGCAAAGGTTTAATAAAAAATATATTTTTGAAACAGTTATGATACATATAAATACGTTTTTTAAACATTTTTGAGGCATTAATGTGTATATCATAGGGAAACAAACAAATATTGCATTTAATTCTTTACATATATTAATATTAATGTTACATTAATTAACAATTGAGCTTTTACAAATGACAAACTCTTCTTACGTAACAACTGAATCTGGTGGAAGACAGAATATGTTTCCTACTGAAACACGTCCATATATATATGAATCTGTTTCTTATGAGGGATATCCACAAAATGCTGAAAAAGTTAATGGCCGTTGGGCAATGATTGGTTTTATAGCCCTTTTAGGTGCTTACATAACTACCGGTCAAATTATTCCAGGTATTTTCTAATGAGTCCTCTATTAGGCTTTTTGGTTTTCATAATATTGATAACTGCATCATTAGTTGCTTATCTAACTAAACAATTTCAAAAAGAAAATTTAAACTATTCATCTTCAAATCTTATGTCAAATTCATCAAAAAATACAAAATTAATCGAAAAAGAAAAAGTTGTAGCTGAAACTCTTAACGGCAGATTCGCTATGATTGGTTTAATTGCAGCTTTAGGCGCTTACCTAACAACTGGTCAAATTATTCCAGGATTTGTCTAAATATTCTTTTCTAAATTTTACTACTTAAATCAATGAACAACACAAAATCATCATATTGGCAAAATGCTGAAAAAACTAATGGAAGACTTGCAATGATGGGATTCTTTGCATTAGTTGTTAATTATGGTTTATTTGGTTGGATTGTACCTGGATTTTTTTAATAAAATAGGGTAGCTATCTAAAATAAGTTTTATACAAAAATTTAAAAATTAAAGATCGTTATGAGAGCTTGCTGATAGGGATATAGGCAAGCTTTTTTATTTTTAAATTTTAGTAAATTTAAAAAAAAGACTATAAGTACAAAAAAACAAAATTAATATTTAAAACTTTTGAATTTAGATAATTAGGTATTGTTTTAAATTAATTTAATATTTTTGAGATTAAAAACTTTTTAAATCTCAGTTAATAATCGTTTAATTTTCCAGAAGAATGAAGCTCTGTTAATTCTGAGTATCCACCAATAAATTCCCCGTTTAAGAAAATTTGAGGGAAAGTAGAATTGTTAGTGATTTTATTCAGAGATTTGAAGTCATCATCATTTCTAATAACTTTGATTTCATATACCACCTGTAATGTTCTTAACATTCGGATAGCCCTTGCTGACCATGGGCTATCAGGGATTATAAATATTTCAACTTTCTTATTATTTGTAATTTTCTCTTTTTTAATTAAATTCTCATCAAGAAATCCAATTAACTTATCAGCAGCTTTAAGTATTATTGTTCCTTCTTCTAAGTGCTCAGCCCACACATTGCAATTCACATCTGAAAAACTTATGTGAAGATGACTACTATTAGGATCGATTGTGCTATTAAGAGAAATTATTTCTAAAGAATTTTTTATTAAAATGGATTGTTTTTCTCCTAGGCATTTAATTCTAGCCTTAGATAAATTACCCACAACACTCAAAATATATCCTCCTTTATTTTCCTTTTTAGCCATTTCTTGAAGGGAAATAAGAAGATCCCTTCAAGTCTCAAGTTAAAATATCTTTGGATAAATCACATGTCCTTTTTTTTCAGTTTTCATATGAACGTCTTTTGGTTTTTGGAGGGAATATGTCTTAACCAATAAGCATTTAATAAAATCGCTCTATTTAATTTAGAATTCAAACTTAAGTAAACGAATATTTTTCAAATTTCTAAAACTAAATATGAAAACTTTTAGATAATTAAAATAAAAATATTTTTTAAAATATACTATTAAATTCCTCTCTTATGTTTTGATATTCTGAATTAATATTATTTATTAGTCCATCGACTTCTTCTTTAAATTCTTTAAATTCATTTATTGTTTTTTTGCTTTTATCATATATAACTGATTCAAATGTTCCAGGCATTAGTTTCTCAACCCAATATCCAGAGAAACAATATACTTTATTGGGAATAATATTTAATATGAGAGAATTTTTAGAGGATTTATATTGATTAATCATTTTATTTATTAAAGAACCTCTTGTTTGTTTTACTCCAAATCTTGAGATATCTCTAGAAAATGATTTAACTTTTTTTGATATATTTTTCCTTTGTTGAATTGAGTTTCTAGAAAGTATCTTTTCAAGGGAATAACAATAATCAAATATTTTTGTATTCTCTTTCTTTGATGGATAACAGACCCCAATCATTAAAATTAGTAAAGAAGTAATAAAAAATAGTTTCTTAAACATTTTGATTTAACATTCACTTAGTTCTTTATTTGCAATAAAATTTTGAGGTCATGGTACATTATCTTGGAAAAAAAAATAGACCCTAACGTTTAATGTTGAGCCTAGGTGATGGGGGACTCCTATCATGACAAAAAAAAATGAAGAAGACAACCCTGCTAATATCAATAACTATTATATAAATGCTCCATATATAGCACTCCAAATATTGTTAGTCGCTTAATGATATATTTATATCTCTTTTTTTGAAGGCTATTTATTTTAAATCTTAAATCCTATCTGATATTTTACTTAGATAAATACTTAATGAATAATAGTATTGATGTCTAGTATTAATTATGATTATATGTGTTTGGCTCTTAATAAATAATTAGTGTTTTGCTACTTATTTTATTGTTTATTATTAAATTTCAGATAAAAATATTCCTAATATGTATAAAGATTATTGAAAAGATTTTAAGATTCTTTCATGATATTAATTAGTGATAACAATACTTGTATTAGATAATTCCCATTTGTAATAAGTATTAATTTTTAGTTTTATATTTAGTGTATAAAAATCATAAAAAATTATATATATAAATTATTTATTTTCAAATTAATTTATTAAATATAAAAATGGAAGACCCTTTATATGGTTAATAAGCATTTACTCTTCAATCATTTGGCAATATGCGTCTTCAATTTCTGCTTCAAATTTTAATTTATTAGCTTTTTTTAGTCATTTTTTTTAATTTGCTGATCTGTCCTATACGAGTAAAAAGCAAAAAATCTAGAGCAAGCCTTATAGAAATTAATTTTGTAGTATCTCTTAAATGTCCTGAAATAGTTTTTAAGTTAATAACAAAAATTCCTAATAAGATTCTTATAGGATATTTTTGATAAAAGATAAGGTCTTATTTTTAATTAATATCCAATTTTATTTTTTGGATTAGTAATCCAAATAATTAAATTTAAAGCATAATTTGCAGGTAAATCTAAGGGCTTTAAGAGTAGTAAAGTCATCCCTTGCAAAATAGTAAATCCTTCTTTTTTCAAAATATTTAAATCCCTTTTTGAAAGTTTAAAAACTAATAAACCAAAATTAAACTTTTATAAAATATAAGAGTTATATAAGAAACTTTAGAACAATCTCACAAAAAAACCAGTCTTAGAAAAAATCAATTCTCTCTAATTTTATTTTTGGATTCAGTTATTAATTGCTTAATTCATTACGTTTTTATTTATTGCTTTATTCATATATATATTAAGTTTTATTTTTTCTAGTTAAATTTATTACTGTCTATATATTCAATTTATCTCGAGAGAAATGATAATTTATTAAGATATTATGAAATTAAAGATTTATAGTTTTGGATAAAAAAAAGAGAATAGAATTTTTTAGATCAATGACTAGTGATCAAAGAAAAAAGCTTATCTTAGAAAAAATGAAAGCCAAAAATATAAAAGTTGGCAGTGGTGTTCCAAATAAGACTTACAATAAGCAGAGTGAAGAAGTTAATGAATTAATTAGAATTGCTAATTACTTTCCTGAGTTGAGGAATAAGAATAAAAATCAAAAATAGTAAGTCTTCTGAGTTTATAAACCTACAAAATTAAAAGAATTATGTTCTCAGTAAAGAATTAATAAAAATCAAGTTCGGATATCAAAGTAACTAGCCTAATCAGTCAAATGTTTAAATATTCTCATGAAAGATAATACTATTATCTAACCAAAAATTTATGTAATCCTTAAAATTTCAATGACTCTTTTAGAATCCTCGAGAGATTTCTTAATATAAAAATTATTTCTCACATTCGTTTAAATTTGTTTCTTAAAACAGGGAATTAATTTAAGAATTATATTAATAGAATAATTTTTAAATTTTATTTTAGAAATAATCGATTAATTATTAAAAAAGTGGAGATTTAACCCCTTTTTTACAGATTTAAAAAGTATAAAAACTTAAACTTTAATTTATTTGCTTCAATAGACTTGGGTGATTTTTTAATTGTTTTTCTAGTACTTCAAGAGTTTTAATTTGAGCTTTATGAGATTCATCAAGTCTTTTCTTTATGATTAATAATTTCATCAATTTCTTCTTGACTTTGAGTCCTATTAAACTCTCATCTCGCCATCAGAGATTGCATATTCGGATTAATATGAGGAATTATCAAAGAATAGATAAAACATGAATAAAAAAGTTTTGCTCTGAGTATGTATATTCTTATTTTCAAATAAATGAAAAATGTTGTTAATGATACAAACTAAAAGATGTTATTGGGCAAACACCTCTAACTTCGACTTATACAAAAGATTGATAGTGATAACTAATAAAATTTTGTAGTTTATCCTTTAAAAAATCTCATTTTTCACTTAAGTATGATCGGTTTTAAAATAACTCTTAAAAATATTTGTTTTTTTCAACCTTCTTCTAAGATCTTTTTATATTCATTTCTAGCATCTTCTATTGATTCAATTCTACTCCCTTTATAAATCGGTTTAGAAGTACTTTTATAAAATTAACCATATTCAATTTCAATAAAATCATTTTCTTTAAGTGAAATATTTTCAAATTTTTTAAATCTTTTCACAAGATTTTTCTGTTTATTAATTAATAAAAAATTCTTCAGTTCTTTTTATTTATTTTAAATACATTTATTAATCTTAAGATAAATATAATGTCCAGTACCAATTAAATAAATTTATGATGCGATATGCTGAGATAGAAAAATATTCTTGATTTTCATTAATATTTAATAGCCATTTTCTAACAAGGATAAAATCCATATGATTTCTCTCTAATTAATAATAATTTCCTGCTATTTATTTTTACAACGATTCTATCTTTTTGATAGTCTTCAAATAATTCACCATTAGCCCATTTCTTTCTTAATATTTGGATCTAGCTTTAGAAATTACAGTAAATATGGTGTGTGGCAGAGAAACCAAGCTTTTAAATATATTTCTTGGCTTCAAACTTATTAAGTCTTGTATTAAGTATCTGGAAACTGCAAAAGCTGAGATCCTTTCTAATCCCTTTTTTAGCTCTGAGGAATCCACTTGTAATTGTTTTGGAAAAATTGGAAGTTCTATTGGGTTTAAAAAGTTCTCCTCGAATTTGAAATAAGCCCGATATAGCAAATTGCTTGGGTATGTCTTGAACTTTAATAATTTTGTTTGTGACATCTTTGCCTTCTATATTAATGGACTTCTTCAATTTGCCATCTCTTCATTGCAAAGCAATAGCACAAACATCAATTTTAGGTTCAATTAATAATTTAGTTAGAGGTGGTAATCCTTCTAAACATTATTCAATTTGATTTTCTTATAAGTGTCGCTAGAAAAGTTTATTTTTGGCAATAAAATAATTTGTTTTTGGATCTACAAGTTTTAAATTTCTTTCCAATTTATCAAACTCCATATTTGTAATTAATGCTTTTACATACTTATTGATTCTCATCATAATATTCAATTCATTTTTATCAATAAGTTTCAAAATTTTGTATATTTAAAGTACCTTTTTCTTAAAAATATTGGTAAATGTTTTTCAAATAGTTTTTCAATTATTTTCCAATAGCATATATTTATAGGATTAAAACTTTATCTCAACTTAGTTAATTAATTCAACATTAATTATCAGTAATTTTTAAATTAGCAAGCTTTAATAGTATGCAATAAAAAAAGTAGATGTTTTTCAATTTGGAAAAACAATTAAAAAAAGGTAAATCCTATCAGCCTTCTTTCAAAAATAAGAAGATTTTAATATCATTTGTTGGCGCATTTATAGCAATAAATATGTTAGCAATGATATCCATTTATAAAAATCAATCATTATTAATAGCACCCTTTGGAGCTTCTACAATTCTTCTCTTTGGTTTTGAAGCAAGTCCTTTGTCTCAACCTCGAAATGTGATAATGGGTAATTTATTCGGCGGGATTTCAGCTGTTTTTTTCCTTTAATTGTTTTGGGCATAACTCTTTTTCTTGCGGACTTGCAGTGGCAATTGCTATAGCTTTCGGATAATTCTTTCGTTGCCTTCATCCTCCGGCAGGAGCGGTTGCTCTTCTTGGCGTAATTTCTGAGGTAAATTTAGATTTTGTATTATCTCCTGTGTTACTTGGTTCTTTATTGTTGGTTATTTGGGGAATTATTTTTAATCGTATTTTTAACAAAAAACCAATATATCCAGTTCATTGGATTTAAATACTTTTTTAAAATTATCAATATTCAGAAAATTAAACTAAATATCTTAGTAAATTTGAGCTATCTATTAAAAGAATAGTTATTTTTTAAATGCTATTCATAGCATGCTAGTGTACATACAATACCCTCGCTATTAATATTGCAGTAAGTAATACATTCGAAAAAGCTTTCTAAGTCATCAGTATCCTGGATCTTTGAATAAATGTCTCTAATCATAAATCTTTTTTATGTTCTGAAAATTGTTTAGTAGTTATAACTTTTCAAAGTCAAGTTAACACTAAGTTTTATAGAGTAAATACTAAAATAAACCTCTACTAGAATCCAAAAACAAGGAGAAAATAAATATTATTAGCACAGTTTTGTGACAATGATGTGAATATGCTTGAAAAAATATTAAAAAAAGATTAAAAACTTTACATTTTTTAATATTAATGTTACATTAGTTAATAATTAATAAAGACATCATGACACCTGAAGCAGAAAGATTTAATGGTTGGGCAGCAATGCTTGGCTTCGTAGCAGCAGTTGGAGCATATGTATCAACTGGCCAAATTATACCAGGTTGGTTCTAATGGAAAATAATAAATCTAAAATAAAAAAAATTGAGAAAGAAAAGCTAGTCGCTGAAACTCTCAACGGAAGGTTTGCAATGCTTGGTCTCATAGCAGCATTAGGCGCTTATTTAACGACGGGTCAAATTATTCCAGGTTTCGTATAACATTTTCAAAAACTACACACAAAATGGAAAATTCAAATTTAAATTATCTTCAGATCGCTGAAAGAACCAACGGAAGAATGGCAATGATGGGCTTTTTTGCTTTAATTGTAAATTATGGCCTTTTTGGTTGGATTATCCCTGGGATTTTTTAAAATGAACTTAGGAATTATCTACTTAAAGGCTAATGTTCTTGGCTTCATAACTTTAGAGGAACTTGATTGGATCACTATAAACGAAAATAGTTTTTCTAGGATTGATATGGCCTTAGTCATTAAATTAGGTCGTCTTATGGACGAGGGTTTAATCGAAATAGATTGTCGTAAAACTGCCTAGAAAAATTTTAATTTTTATTATTGAGTAAAATTTATTCATCATAAATCTATAAATTAAAGGAGAATATAATTAAATCTTATTAATAAATTCTTCAAATTTAGTAAAAAGGTTTTCATCCTTTCTTCTTATTAAAGCAAATAAGGTTCCCTTGTCCCCTCTACATATTCTTAAATATCTACTTAAGTAGGTTATATCTAACCAACCTTTTTGCTCGCGTTTTATTTGCGCTAAAGCATTTAATTTAGCGAATCCTATATTAGGACCTATGAAACCAGCACGTGTAAATTTAACGCCAACTCTGATATTGTTTAATGGATATATTTCTGCAACAATACCAGTCCCAATTATGCCATTAACGCATCTTGGTTTTAATAAATTCATTGCATTAGATTTAGAAGGATTTAAAATTTGAAGATTATCTATCAAAGGAGAGTAACTCAAAAAAGGTGCATTAGAACTACTCCACCTTAATTCCCATATACCTTTCAATTTTTCAATATCACTTTTTAAATTAAAATTAGAGTTGTTTTCTAGTTTCAATGCCATTGATAAAATATCTTTTGAATTTGGTTTTTCAGTAAGTATTTTTAATAGTTTAGATTCAGTATTCATGAATTAATTTTAGGATTTTTTAGTAAAATCTGTTTTTCGATTAGTTTTTAACTTTTTCCTTAACTTATGGCGATTGTTTAAATTATATTTTCCACCTTTGATAGTGCCCTTATTTTATTCAATTAAAAACATACCAAGTGAATCCTATATAAAAAATATTTTTAGGATAAATTTTGTTTTTATGAGACTAAATTAACTTTTAATATTAAAATAAATCTATGAACAATTCTATTAATACCGAAAACCTACCAATAAAAGATTTATTAGTTTCAGGTTTAATAATTTTTATAATGTCAACATTACTAGCAAATATATTTGATCCACTTTGGGGAATTACATATGCCTTTGGCAATATCCTAACTCTTACTTTTTTAGGTTGGTTGTATCAAGAGACTTGGAGTAGTCCATAAAATAAGTATTTAATAAACAAAAACTATTATTAAAATTTAAAAATACTAATTTTTACTTGTTTGTAATTTCTGAACAACTGTTTTGTGAGAATTTGAAGGGATATCATTTAAACCATTTGCATCAAACCATGGTGAATTCATCCAGCTAAAACCTTCTCCAAAGGTAGTATCAGGAGCTGCCACATACCAATGACAAGATACGTCTGGGATATCTACGGCACATTCTGACCAATCATTTTCCCATTGAGGGACTTGTACCCATAATGTAGGATTTTGATCATATGCCAATGAAATAGAAGGAATTATCATAAAAGTAGAAATACAAAGAATTTTTAAAAATCTAAAAATATTTTTCATGAGCTAATCTTTTTTTGTTTTGAAATTGTAACCCATGATTGCACTTTTTGATGCATGCCAATATTGTATTTGTTACATCTGTATTATGAATTTTTATTCGTTTTAGATTTTTTCTTCATTTTCTAATATTAAATAATTATTTAAGAATTTGATTTGTCTTCTGGAAATTTTTACCTACTTTTATTATTTGTTTTTACCTTATTTTTTTTATCTTCCAATTTCTCAGAATTATCAGTAGTATCTGATCTTCTATTCTTATTTCTTGAATTTGACCAGTTATAAATTTGATGGTCATGATTTTCATGAGCATCGATTATGGGATTAATTGTTGTAATCGCCAATAAATTAAAAATAATAAGATATTTCATAACTATATTTTTATAAAATAAATGAAAAAATTTTTATTACCTTAATAGTAATTAAATTTTCTAAGCCATCAATTTACATTTATTAAGATTTAGTTTTTTAAAAAGAGTTTTGGAAATTTTTAATCTATTAATTTTTATTGAATGAAAAGTTATAATTTAATTTTCTACAAAAATTGTTTTCTTTTTTAGCAGAAGTATTGCAACCAATTAATTGTGTTTTGATTTCTGAAGAAGTTCCAAGCATAACTATAGTTCTCTCAGAAAGAAGGGAGAATTCACTAAAAGGAAAAATTTTTAATGATAATAAAATAAAAGGAATTTTTTATACTCGCAAACCTAATAAAAAAAAATCGGCTAGCTGGAGTTTTGAATCATCTAATGTTATTTTATCTGGTGAAATAATACTTTTTAAGGATAAAGAACTTTGGCATCGATATCAAAATAAAATTAAGGCCAACCAAGTTAATAGAGCATTATTTTCAAACTTATCCTTGAAACTTTCAAAAATTACTAATGATATAGATTTATTAAAGGGAACATCTAGCTTTTTCAAGATTGGTAATAATTGTAATGGTGGCAAAATTAACAAGGCATACCATAGAAACAAAAGAGATTTGTTTATTATCTAAATTCAATTTTCAAAAGATTTATAAAATTAAAATACAAAATTTTATTAGTAATAAGTATCTATTCTTAATGAAATCATAAAATATATAAGATAAGTTAATCTAATGGTGGAAATAAGTTACTTCATAATTTTACAATCATTTAAGAGAGATTCCCATCTTACATTACTTGCCTCTATTGCAGAATTTGGAGGATCAGTTCCTGCAATTTGAAATGCTTTAATTAATGATTCATTAGCTAATATTCCTAGCTTTGCTGCTTTTATCTGTCTAGGAAAGACTTTTATTCTTATACCTATCTTCATCTCACCTTCAATTTCTTTAAGAATTTGGCTGGCCTCGTTAGATTTAGTATAAAAATCATTCATATAAATATCTAAATTTTTCTCAGCATTAACTTGATCTGGAAAGTGTAGGTTTAATAATAAAATTAATAAACAATTAATAAATATTTTTTTCATCAATAACTGACTCTTCTTTAAGATTAATATAAGTAATTTTAAATTAATGAGTAATAAAAGAAATAATTTTTGAAAAATTTATAAAAATAAATATTATTAAAATTCTTGTATGATTTTTAAATTTATATATTTTTATTTTTGAATAGTTAGAGTCCCATCGCTTTTTTTAGTTTAGTACTTTCATCTAATCCCTCCATTATTGTAAATGTAGAATTTTCAATAGCTTTTTTTCTCAGTTTTGAAAGCTCTTTATATTCATCAGATTCATAAGCTTCAACTGCTTTTCTCATAGAGGGGAATTCACAAATAACCGCTAAATTAGCATCTTGTGTACTCTCTTTTCCTTGTGGCTCTGTATCTTTTGCAAATACTTCTCCTCCAACTTGCCTAAGCCATGGGCCTACTTTTTTTACATATTCATTAAATAATTCTTGATTAATTATTTTTGCTGTAGATATCCAGTAGCCTTTGGCACCTCTTTTATCCATGATTTTTATAACTGTCTAATATTTAATTTAGATCAGCTATTAACAAAATCATGCTGGTTCATCACTAAGTTTACATTGTTATGCAAATTTAATTAATAAAAAATTTCCAATAATATTATTAGTATTATCGAAACATTGTTTAATTTCTAAGAAAAAATTCTTACTAAAGAAAACCACAATTTTTAGGATGACTATTATCCTCAAATTTGCAATTTTTTTTATTTAAAGCTTTTGATATCAGCGCAATTGGTATTATTGCTTATTGATATACACAAAAATCTTAAATAATATAGGCAAAATTTAGATGAAATTTAATTATGAGTAACCAAAAGAGCCAATCACACAAAAGGCAAGAAAAAAACACTGAATGGTTAGATGAACTAATTAATCAGATTGAGTCGAAGATAAGACGCTCTGGTGGAAAATATGATTAGAAATAAAAATAATAAAAAATATTTAAAAGAGGAACAACATCCCGTTGATGCATATTACGAGTGCATCTCTTATTGCGATATAAATCCAAAAGGGATAGATGAGGATTGTGAGAGCATTTGTATTGAGAGACATTTAAAAGGCAACCTTTGGTAGATAAGGCTTTATACTCTATTCAAATAAAGGATATTTGTTTTATTCTTAACTTAATTAAAGGAGAGTTAATTTATGACCAACCTCTCTATAACAATCCTTGTCCTAACGGTTTTATTAGTAAATTTTGGTGCGATTCTTACATCTAATATCTACCTTAAGTCAATTAAAGAATTACAACGAAAGAAATTATTCTGTGGTAAATCATTCAGCAATCCATATTGCATAATAGAGAGATTTACTCCAATAATTAACTTTACTTAAAGAAAACATTTATAAATAAAAAAAATAATAGCTTTTAATTTATTCTAAAAAATGATTTTTTAAGATAAAAAATTTAATAAATAAATATTATTAGGCTAAAGATAATTTGAATATACGTAATATTTAGTAATTCAACTTAAGAAGCTTAGAGTCGTTTGGGCAATAAAGTGGATGCATAGGGTTATTAAATTTTGTTTTATTAATTAGTAAAGGGTATGTATTCTTTGAAAACTTTTTCTTTTTAATAGAAATATATCTTTTTATAATTTTGTAAACTTGTATATCTCTATTAAAAAGCTTTCCTTTATTTCCCCAACCTATCCATAGGTCACAATTAATTGATTTAGACCAATACTTAATATTATTTTCAATAACTTTATTATTTAAAAAACCAATTGGATCCTTATGAGTTTTTAATAGTTTTGGAGATGGTGAAATAAGTCCAAAAAGATTAATTAACTTTATCTTTCCATAATTATATTTATCGCAAATATTGATAATTTTTTTTGTTGTATTATCTAATAAATATTCATTTGAAATAGATGGATTTAAGCCTATAAATATAATTTCTTTCTTTTTTAAAGAAATTTCTAGTTCTAATGACCATCTATAAAATTTACAGTCACTAAAAAAACAATTCCAACCGATAATTTTTTTCAATTTTTGATTTGTATCAAATGCTAAATACTAATTAGATGATATTTCTGAAGAAGTTTGAATTAATTATTCATTATACCTGAACAAAGTAATAAATAATTACTTTGCTTTTGTATAAATCTTTTTTTATAAAAATTTCTAATGCTTTAATAATCTTCTTGTCTGATTTCACCCTCACCATATAATATTTCATCTTGATCTATATTCTCTTCCGTTAGCAACTCCCAAAAGGTTTTTTCAGTTAACACTTCAAAATTAGTCAAATCTTTTTCCATTAATAAATAAAAGTGACTGTTCTTTAATAAAATCAAAATTAGAATTTTTAGTAAATAAAAAAAGATAGTTTGTTAATATCATAAGATAGTTATTAATGTAATTTCTGGTAATCTGCTCACCTATTCATACATTAAAAATTTCTATTGCCTATTTATGAGTAAATGAAAAATATTAAAAATTTTGAGAATTAAGAAAATAATTTATTTTATTAAATTTAAAATAAATCTAATTGTAAATAAGGTTAAAATATCAGAAAAAAAATTATGAGAGTAAAACTTGAGCCGGATTCAGCATTTATTGGAAAAAAATTTGGGTGGATATTTTTTGGAATTATTTTTACTCTTAATTTATTATTCTTTATTTGGTTCTTTTTATTTTCAAATTTAATTTAGTATTAAAAGAGTGAGGAGAAAATTTTTATATGAAAATATTTGATATTAATATAATATTAATTATTTGAAAGAAATTTAACTTTAAAGTACAAATAAATAAAAATTAATTTTATATTATGAATTTAAACTTTTTTTATTGCATTCCAATCGTTTTATTTGGATCAATTTACTTAATCAAATTATCAAAAAATATTATTAAGTTAAGTTTTGAAAAGGAAGAAAAAAAGTCCTAAAAAAATACGTTTTTCTACTAAAAGAATCTGATAGGGCCAAGTATCTTATTAAATATCTTTTTTAATAAAGGAGTTTCTTTAATTTCATAAGATGGCTTTTGATTTTTCTTAAGATTTTTTTCTGTAGACATAATCTGATAAACGATATTTAATTAATTTAATATTTTGAATGTTTAAAATAAGGAAATCTTATTAATTTCTAATATTATGAGTATAAAATATTATTCCTTTAGGTTCTTTCGATTACTTTTGATATCGTTTTAGTTTCTTATTTTTTTTTAATTTGTATAATAACTAATTTAAAAATTTAATAATTTAATAATTGGGTACTTATTTTTTAATTCATAGAACTTGATTTTATGCCTTTATTACTTTTGCGATTTTAATTTTGGTGTAGAAAATTTTTGATTGATTAAATAATTCGCTATGAGAGATAAAACTAGAAAGAAGATTAAGCTAGCTAATGTTGAGAAATGCATAAATAGATATCAAGCTATTTATATAAAAACAAATTTTTAAGATAAATCAATGATTCAAATTTTTTAATTTTTCAAATTAAGGTTGATTTAATCCCTTTTAAAAAAGGTTTTGGCCTATTCTATAGCTGCAAAAATAGTAATAAATAGTTATGGCTATAAGTTTAGTAAATAATCTAATTTTAAATTTTTTTATCAAAATAAATTTATAATTCACTAATATTTCAATTTTTTGAAAGATTACTTATAAATTTACAAAGATGTTTGTTCTACATAAAACGCCATTTTAAGTGTTGATTAAGGCATTTAGTTTCACAATCCTCTTCAATTCCTTGCCATGAACTACTGCATGGATTTATTTCGCAACTTAAGATGCATTCATAATAAGCATCTAGTGAATGCCTTTCATTTTTAAAGTGTTTATCTCGTAATGGTTTCATGATTTAACCTAAAGATTTTTTAATTTTTATATTGTTTTTGGGTTAATAGCTTTTTTTTAATACTCATAATCGACACAGCTAAATCTAATTATGTGATAAGCCTATTGCAAATTATTCAAATTTTCTAGAGCATTAATACTTTATTCTTAAATCAAGTGAAAATTTTAAACATAAAACTTTTATAATGAGATCTCTTTAAAATTATCCAAAGAGAATAAACCATATGATTTCCTCAAGAAGATATATTTAATTTGTATAAATGTAATAAATTATGCATTAATCACCAATTAATAATAGTTAATGTATTCATATGAAAAATAATAAGTTAAATCTCGCTATCTCTATTGCAGTAATTTTGTTTGTTACTCCTCAATTAATACTAAGTTCAAAATTATTTTTCAACTAATTTTTGATTAAAGTAATGATAAGTGAGAAATTTAACAAATTTCCTAAATGATATTTAAATAAATTATTTTTGGATTATGTAAGAATTAAGTCGTATCAGAAAAATTTTAAATATGCTCAATAAATCATCAATATTTTAGTAGATTTTATTTTTGCCTTATTTATAGAAATTCTTAAAAAATAATTTTTTACATTACCTCACCATATAAATATTAAATTAAGATACATATATGCGCTTAAAATGTCACACATGAGAGATAGGTAATTAAATATTGGCAAGTTTATTTACATAAATTAATATTCATGTTATATTAATTAATAATTAAATTACTATTATGACTCCTGAAGCAGAAAGATTTAACGGATGGGCAGCAATGCTTGGATTCGTAGCGGCAGTTGGTGCTTATGTTACTACTGGCCAAATTATACCTGGATGGTTTTAATGACAAATTCTTCTAATACAACAACAGAATCTGGCGGAAGACAAAATATGTTCCCTTCAGAAACTCGTCCTTACATTGATGAGTCAGTTTCGTACGAAGGTTATCCTCAAAATGCTGAGAAAGTTAATGGACGTTGGGCAATGATTGGTTTTATAGCTTTATTAGGAGCTTATGTTTCAACAGGTCAAATTATTCCAGGAATTTTTTAATACATTTAATTTAATAAATTTTATTGAGTTAAATTCAACACTATATAAAACTAAATGTGAATATATAAAATGTTCACATTTAGTTTTTTTAGTTAGAAAATTTTAAGAATTTATAAAAACACTGGTTTTAAATAAACCATAATTAATTTAATAACTTGATATTAATAAAATTAATATTCTCAGGTTTATTGTTAATTATATTTTAAATGTAAGATTTTTCTCCATGTTCGGTCAAATCTAAACCTTTTTCTTCTTCTTCCTTTGAAACTCTAAATTGAATTCCTGCTTTTTTAAGAATTAATGCTATTAAGAAAGTACCAATGGCGGACATGCTGTACGCGATAATTACGGCTTGAAATTGTCCTAAGACTAATCCAATTCTTCCTTTCTCTAACAAAACTTGTCCTGCTGGATGAGAAGAAATTAACTCATATTGTGCAAAAATGCCTGTAAGAAGAGCTCCAGCAGTTCCACCAACACCATGAACTGCAAATGTATCTAGAGAATCATCAAATTGTAATTTATTTTTTAATTTTATTGAGTAATAACAAATTACAGATGTAATCAGTCCAATTATCAATCCACTAGCGGGATTAATGAAACCAGCCGCAGGAGTCACACCCACCAATCCTGAAATAGCTCCTGTTGCCATTCCGACTGAAGTTGATTTCCCCTCATTTATATATTCAATAAAGCCCCATGCTATTAATCCAGCAGCAGCAGAAATATGTGTAGTAGTAAAAGGTATTTCTGCACCGCTAACTGATAGTTGACTACCACCATTAAAGCCAAACCACCCAAACCAAAGTAAACCCGTACCTAATAAAATTTGAGTAACATTATGAGGAGGTTTAACACTTTTAGGATGATTACTTCTAGAACCAATTAAGATTGCAAGTACAAGAGCAGATACACCTGAACTAATATGAACAACTGTTCCCCCAGCAAAATCTAAATCTTTTCCTAATAATCCCCCTCCCCATACCATATGAGCTAAAGGTGCATAAACTATCAAAAGCCATATTGGTGTAAAAAAGCACCAAAATCTAAAACTAATTCTCTCAACCAATGCACCTGATATTAAAGCTGGAGTTATAATTGCAAACATTCCTTGAAAAAGTGCAAAGCTAAGGCCTGGAATTTGTAATCCATCCCATACCTCTGGAATATTTTCAAAGAAAGAATAAGTAAATGGATTGCCAATAAATGCATTCAAAGAACCTCCGTCTGAGAATGACAAACTAAATCCAAATATTAACCATATAATCGTAGCGATACCCATCATGACGAAACTCATCATCATAGTATTTAAAACATTTTTTGCTTGCGTAAATCCTCCATAAAAAAATGCCAACCCTGGGGTCATTAAAAGTACTAATGCAGAGGAAGTTAAAATTAAATTATTATCTGCGTCTGAAAGAATCATTTCTTCAGCATGGGCAGGTAAAGTTAAATAAGCAATTAGTTGAATAGCAGGAACAGCTAACAATGCTATTCCAAATTTCTTAATTCGATTACTCAATAGAAAATGTATAACTAAATACATTCATAACAAAAAAATAAAGTATAGTCACTATACTTTTTAACCTTTCTTAAATATTAAAAATAATCAGTAAAAAATTTAAAACGCAATTTATTTTAAACCCCAAAAGTTTTTTATATCTTGAGTATTAGTAATTTTTACTCTCACAAACAAATAAATTCAATGTTATTCTTATATATACGTTCATCCTAGCTATCTTGGACGCATGAAATGGAAATAGGGAACGGGATTTCCATATACTTCATAAATTCATGAATAACCTTGTTCAAATTAGAGAAAAAATTAAAAAAGATGCGCGATTGCATCAAGCAAAATTACTAGCTACAAAAAATGGTGAAGTTACTCCGTATAGACGTTCAGTTTATTCAGAAAGACTTAAAGAAGCAAAGAAGCAAGTTTCATCAAATTAATTAAATTCTTACAGAATCTTTTAAAATACTTAGAGAATTATTTTAAATATTCTCTAAGTTTTTTTAATGAATATAATTGCTCTTTACAGACTAATTAATTTGACATATTTAATTTTATGTTTTTTAGTCTCTGATATATTTCTTTTTAATTAATGATCTTTTTCTCTCTTTGTTAGAGGCAAAGATTAAGAAAGTAAGAATTATTAGAATGCTTATTGGGATAATAAAAAAATCTAAAGACATTTTATCAATAATTTCTTAATACATAATTAACAAATTTCTATAAGAAACAAATGAGTAATTAATACAAAGATTAAATTTTGATTTCAAGAAATTGTTAATTTTCGAACAGTTTCTATTTAAAAATCAAACTAATAATATCGATGAAGTATTAATTATATAAATAGAAATAAATTATTTTAAAACAATCTTATAATCTGAATAAATGAAAATAATTTTTATATAAAGTATTATTTCTTAAGGTAACCTTATATCAATTGTTGCAACTGCATTAATACCTTTTTGGAGTAATTACCTCAATAGGAAATTATTAATATATACATAGTTATTTAAAGAAAGTACTTGTGAAGATAGATTAAAGTTAGTAAAAATAATGTTATAAATATAAAATTATTTATAGTCAAACTTACAAATGGATATTTGAAAAATATTAAGTACTCTGGTCTAAAAGGCAAAGCTCTTAAGATAGATTCCAGAGATATTCCGACTCTTAATGAGATTAAAAATATCTTGCCAAAGCATTGTTTCTCAATTAAAACGAGAACTTCTCTAAAATATCTTCTTCAGTCATTGACGATACAAATTATTGTTCTTGCTTTAGGCTTCTTAATACCTTTTTCGTCAAAGATGATACCTATATGGGTCTTGTATTCTGTTATTTCAGGTACAACAGCGATGGGATTTTGGGTACTTGCACATGAATGTGGGCATGGTGCATTCTCGAAAAATAAAAACTTGGAGACATTTGTAGGTTATACTCTCCACTCATTATTGCTAGTTCCATACTTCTCTTGGCAGCGTTCTCACGCAGTACATCATAGATTTACAAATAACATTACTAAAGGCGAAACACATGTTCCAATTGTTATTGATGGTGATGGTATAAGTGAAAAAAAGGGAGGAAGAAATGAGATAAATATATCTAAATCTCTTGGAAAAACTAAATATGGAATAATGCAATTAATACTTCATTTAATATTTGGATGGCCTGCTTATTTATTAACTGGAAGTACGGGTGGTATCGAGTATGGGACTTCTAATCACTTCTGGCCTAAAAAACCATTTTCTAATAAATTATGGTTATCTAAATGGTCTAAAAAGGTTTGGCTCTCTGATATAGGTGTTGTTATAACTCTTATAATTTTGTTAAAATTATCGTCCATATTTGGAATAGTTCCATTAATTGCTTTTTATTTCGGCCCATTGCTTATTGTTAATTGTTGGTTAGTTATTTATACTTGGCTTCACCACACTGAAACAGATGTGCCTCATCTTTCTAATTCTGAATTCACTTTTATAAGGGGTGCCTTTTTAACCATTGATAGACCTTATGGTCAAATCATAAATTTTCTTCATCATAATATCGGTTCTAGTCATGTAATTCATCATATTTACTCTAATATTCCTCATTACCATGCGAGAGAAGCAACAAAAGCGATTAAAAAAGCTTTCCCAAAAATTTATTTATATAATCCAGAACCTATTTATAAAGCACTTTGGAATGTCTCTTGTAATTGCATTGCTGTTGATTCAAAAGTAAGTAGAGGAATATATGTTTGGAAATCATCTTATAGTAAATAAGAGAATTTAGTAGAAAACTCTTAATAGAAATTATTTAATTTGTAAGCAGTAACATAAGCTTATAAATAAAAATCGATTATTTATTTTTTACTTTATTTTTCAAAATTTCTTATTATTTTTAAAACTATTGCCTCATTATTAATTTAAAAACTATTTTTATTAATAATGTTAAAAGATAGAATTGGGGTAAAATTAAAACTAGATATTTAAATCGTTTAAGAATGATTTATGGTTTTCTTTATGTCGGTATGATTTTTAGTATCGCATCACTTTGGTTATTCTTAGCAGTTTTACCAAAGCCAGATTTCATTGAAGAACCTATAGAAAAATTTAAAAATTTATTGAGAGAATTTCTTGGTTCCGAAAAAGAATAATTAATAGATTAAATATTAAAATGAAATTTTGAAACCTATTAATTATTACCTTAAAATTTAGAACAAATATATTTTATGTTTATGACTAAATACGAAGATTTAGAAAATAGGATAATTTTGCTTGAAAGGGAAGTTAACTGTAAAAATTTAGAAAAAAAAGTTAAGGTTCTTGAAAGAGAAGTAAAACATTTGAAAGAAGCAATTCAGTTTCAATTAAGGAAGAAAAAATGAATTATCAACTCTTAATTGAATCATATTCTTTTGGTACAACTCTTAGTAATCAAGAGGTGGAACTTCTTGTTTTAGAATTAGATACACAGCTTGCAAATTTGAGTATTACTAATGATCTTGGTTGCTTGAAATCAGCGCCAACTCATATATGCAAAGGACTAGAGTTAAAAAAAGGTACTTATTGGATAACTTGTCTTGCAGAGGTTATTGATAGATATAAAAAACCTTTAAATGGTAAAACGAAGGGGGCTGAAATTTTTGATAAATTACTAAAAAAAGGACTTGTTATTGGTTAAACAATCTTTATTATCTTGAGATTTTATGATTATATTAATTTAATTTCCTCACGAGAATTCTGATTAAATTATATTTTGAAAGTTATTTAATATTTTAAAAATCTTAGTTATAATCTTAGGATATTTTAATAATTAGTATGGCAAAAGGATTCGCTAAAGATGAAGTAAGTAAAAACAGTTCAAAGATTTTTATTAAAGAAAAAAAACTTGGTTCAGAGAGAATGATTTCTTGGAGCCCATGGCCACCTGCAAATTTTCAAGCAAAATATCCTGCCTTTCCGCTTGTAATGACCATAATGCTTTTATTAATAGGACAGTGGTATATTTCTCTAGCAAGGTAAATTATTATTAATTTTGAGAATGCAAGTCAGTTATCTATATTTGTATTAGGAATTATTATTCTGATAATTTCTTTTTGGTTTGTAAAATCAACCTTAAAAGAGGGTAGAAGAGCTCTAGAAGATATAAATAGAAATAACAACAAATCCAGCGATAATAGGAGTTAAGACAGCTATTAGTAGTAAATTAAACGTCTTCTCTTCTTTTTTTATCTCATTTCTTAAGTTATTAGTCATAGGTTTTAAAATTTATATAAGCAAGTTAAACGATTTTTATATCCAAAACTAGTACAAAGAGTACCATATATTGTTATAAATAAATTATGAACAATCTTTATTTCCTAAGCAGACTTACAATAGTTATTGGAGTGCTTTTTGTAATCAAGCAGATGCTTACTGTATCAGGCCTTTTATGATTTTTTCTCAAAAAAACTCAAAAAAATTTAAGTCAGAAATGAAATTTTTATTATTCAACAATTTTTAATAAGGAAATTTTTACTCTTTTATGGAAAGTACTTCTTCATCTGGTTGGTATTTAATCGCAGTAGTTAGCATAGTATCATTTATACTTCTTATATATCTAGGGAAAGAAAAATAATGGAAAATATTCAGAATGAAATCCTATTAAAAATTATTAGCTTAATAAAATCAAGCGAAAATAAATATAAGGAAAAGAATTTCAAGGGATCTCTAGAAGATAAATTAGAGATTAAATCATTATTTAGTAAATTAATTACTAATAAAGAAATTATTGATAAATATAAAAAAGAATTATCAAATATTTACTCATCAAAATTTGATTTAATAAAAGATCATAAAATGAGAATTGATAATGAAAAAAGAATCAAAATTATTAAGTTATTGGAAAAAAAGAGTCAAGAAAAACTTTCGAATTACGATTATGAAGGAGCTGTAAAAGCATTACGCAGATCTGAAAAATATCAATAAAAAATTTGATTGATATGATTTAAAATTGTTATTATTTTATTCTTACTTAAATATTTACACAAAGTTATTAATTTAGTTAATGAATTCCAAAAAAGAAACCTTGTTGATTAATTGAAAATATGACTACCGAAGCAGCTATTGATATCAACATTATTTTATATAAATTATTTTGAATGGATTTTCTTAAAGAATCAGATGAACTTTCAGTTTGCATATTATTAAAATATCTTTAATTACTTTAATCTAATTTTTATATTTATTGGATTTTTTATTATTTAATTTTTAACTATTTGATAATTAAACTAATATTTCTTTAGAGAATGCATATTTTTTTTCAATTTTTTGGTAAAAAATGATATAACATTGGTATCAAAAGGCAAGAAATTAAAGCTAATAAGGTGTAAATTATTTTTTATTTTCTAGACATGGATTTATTTTTCGCCTTTACAGAAACTGATATTTCTACAAAATTCTTTTTTAGTTCATTTGTTGGTGTTGGAGTATCAGCCTTTTTTATTTTTTTATTATTTTGGCTAACCAATCAAAAAGCAATGTTTAATGGTTCAAAATAAACTGTTTATTAATTGTGAAAGGTTTTCTTTTCTGAAATATTTTATAGATTATTTGTTTATTTCTATATTTATATTTTTTTTATTCAAGTAAATTTATAAATAATATCTAATATGTATAAAGTTATATAGTCTTTTATGCAGAGGTATTTGATTTCCTATAAATTTTATGACGGGAAAACTCAGGAAAAGGGTGGTGAAATGTTAGTTGACTGGTATAAGGAAGGTGGTCCTCAAAATAGACCGGATGGATATGAAGTTCACTCTTGGATATTTATGCATCAAAATGGAAAAGGTTATTCCGTTGTTAGTGCTAATTCTTTAGAAACTATTTGGAGACAATGGAGACCTTGGAGAGTTTTTATGGATATAGATATACAGCCGTGTGCTGATTTAGAAGAGACAGTTAAATTCTTTAAGTAATTTAATTTTAATTTATTATTTTATTGAGTTTTTTTAATGAGAAAAATTATTTTAACCAGAGCTTTTGCAATGCTTTTATCAAAAAATAACATAACAAAAGTTAATTCAATCCTATGGCCTATTATCTTTTCCAAAAAAATAACAAATAAATTTTTGATATATTGGTTTAAATAATTTTACTTTATTTCATTTTCCTCCTCTTCTCTGAGCTGTTTAACTAATAATTTATAGTCTTCTACAATATCTTCTAAGAATTTTATTATAAATTCATTTCCACATTTTGTTTCAAAATCCATTTCATCACATATAGCCATTATATCTTCGTAAGCAGGATTAAATATTTTCTCTAATTGCTCACTAGATGGCTTGAATTTCATTTAATTAAATTACTTCTATTTATATTATTCTTAAATTTTAATCAAATAATAATTTAATATATACAATTCTTAATTACATAAATTAAAATACTAAATAATTGAATTTATATATATTGTAAAAATTTTAATAATTTATTAATCCCAACTTGTATTGAATAATATTTTTACTGATCGTAAGTAATAAAGAATATTAACTATGTAAATTTTGTACTAGTTTTATTTTTAAAACACATATATTCTCTTTAAATATTATTTTTTTATTATGTATCTATTCGCAGTTATAGGTTTTTTTGCGGCTTTCTTAGCTTTTATGAAGTTTGGTTCTAATGATTTTGGTATTTCTAGCGGAAAAGAGCAGCCTAAAGGTCCAAAAACTTTTTAATAAAAAAATTGCTTAAATTATCAATTCGCTAATCAATAAATTGATTTCAATTATATTAAAAGTAATTATCTAAATAAACCCTTTTTCCTTGGTGAATTTTTTAAAGGAGCTGTTTGGAATGTATCATTATCTTTTCTTCCTTTAATAATCATTAAAGGAACAGTTCCCCAAAGTATTAAAAACAAAATCCAAAAAACAGTGATATTCATATTAAATGTTTAAAATAATTCAATATTAAATTGAATTGAACCCTTTTTGCGAGTTTCTTTTTAAACATCTTGTTGAGATGTATAATATGCACTCATTATTACTTCCTAATGGTAGAATGATTTAATTTTCTATTTATCTAATTGATTAAGAAATTTTCTGCTCCTTTCATGTTTAGCGTTTGAAAAGAAAATATCTGGTGTTGAAGTTTCTATAACTTTTCCTGAATCCATAAATAATATTTGATCACTTACATCTTTTGCAAAATTAATTTCATGGGTTACAACAACCATAGTCATACCTTCTTGTGCAAGTTTCCTCATGACATCTAAAACTTCATTTATTCTCTCTGGATCCAAAGCACTTGTTGGTTCATCAAATAAAAGTAATTCAGGTTTTAAAGCAAGTGCGCGCGCTATTGCTACTCTTTGCTGTTCTCCTCCACTTAATTGGCTGGGATATTTTTCTGCGTGCATACTAATACCCATCTTCTGTAATAAGTACATGCCAAATTCTTCTGCATCAACTCTAGAACGTTTCTGAACATTTAATGGGGCTAAAGTTATGTTGTCTAAGATAGAAAGATGAGGAAATAAATTAAATTGCTGGAATACCATTCCAACTCTTTTTCTTATTTTTTGAATTCTTCTTTCATTATAATTTGAATTAATTTTTATTCCTAAGATATCAATTTCCCCTGTATCAAAAGTTTCAAGACCATTAAAAGTTCTAATTAAGGTGCTTTTCCCTGATCCTGATGGACCCATAATTACAAGTACTTTCCCTTGATTTACTTTTAGGGATACTTTATCAAGTGCAAGTAATCCTTTAGAATAGGATTTTGAAATGTTTTTAACTTTTATAATTGTATTCATAAGTAATTAGGATTTTTACGCTATTTTTAATCTTTTTTCAAGATATTTAGCCATAAGTGCCAATATCGTGCAAATTATCCAGTAGACAGAAGCTAACCAGATATATACTTCAATATACTGTCCTATAAATTTCGGATTAGCGAGTATACTTCTCCCGATACCAAGAAACTCAACAAGGCCTAAAATAGACATTAAAGATGTGTTCTGAAAAAGACCTATTACTTGATTAGTTAAGGCCGGTAATGCGATGCGTAAAGACTGAGGAATCAGAATAAATTTGATTATTTGCAATTGATTAAGTCCAAGACTTTTTGCACTCTCAATTTGTGTATTTGGGATTGCTTGTAAACCCCCCCTTATGTCTTCGGCAATATAAGCAGATACGAATAAAGTAAAAGCAAATATTGCTCTCCAAACACGATCAATTTCTAAACCTAGTGGTAAAAATAAAGGTATCAGTAATTGTCCAAAAAAAAGAACAGCTATTAATGGTATCGCTCTCATAGTATCTATATAAATTGAACTTAATTTTTTAACAACAAATAGTGAGCTTTGCCTACAAAATGCTAAACCAATTCCTAAAGGTAAAGCAAACATTGAACTACATACAGTAAGAAATATTGTTAAAGTTAGTCCTCCAAAATTTCTACTCATTACGGTTTGTAGACCTAAACCACCATAAAGTAAGAAAATTCCTAAAGGAATCATTCCCATCCAAGCAAATAATAAATTCTTTCTAAGCCATTTCCATTTAGGAGGGATTATAGATAATACGCTAGTTAATAACAAACTAACAATCCAAATAATTGGTCTCCAACTCTGGTCGGATGGAAAAGTCCCAAAGGCAAATAATGGAATATTTGTGGTAACAACTGACCATTTTGAATTAAAAATAACAGAACTAAAAGACTGAAGCGAAAATATGCAAATCGTAAAAATTAAAAGGATAATTAAAAAATTATTTAATGAATTTAAAAATAAAATCTCTTTTATTTTTTCAATATATTTTTTTACTTTTTTTTGATGCATTTTATAAATCAACTAAGATAAATTTTTTTCTTATTAATGAATTTATTTATTGTCTCCATCAAGTTTGTTATTAAAAGATTGAGAATTAAGAAAGTTAAAAGCAAAATTATGAAGCACTCAATAGCTCTTCCTGTTTGATTTATAATTGTGTCATTGATTGCATAAATATCTGAATAACCAATAGCAATTGCGAGTGTACTATTCTTAGCTAAATTTAGATATTGACTTGTTAATCCAGGAATTATAGCTGGTAAAGCTTGAGGCATAATCACTCTTAAAAGACCATTCCTTTCAGATAAACCCAAGCTTCTAAATGATTCCCACTGTCCCTTTGGCACAGAAATAATACCTCCTCTAATCACTTCCGCTATAAAAGCACTTGTAAAAACACTTAATCCAATAATAAGTGCAGAGAATTCAGAAGTTAAAGTTAATCCAAAAAACTCTATACCTTGATTATTAATTTTAAGAATATTTGAAAAATATATAAAATTATTTTTTAAACCTAAGAAGCCTACAAAATACCAAAACATCAGCTGAAGAAGAAGAGGTGTTTGCCTAATAATTGTTACGTAAAATGCAGAAGTTATTTTTAATAAAATATTATTACCTGCGCTGCTAAGTCCAATTATTGTTCCCAGAATAGTTGATAAAAATAAAGAAATAAATATTACTTTTAGGCTATTTAGCCAACCTATCAATAATGCCCATGCATAGCTGTCAGATGGAGAATATGGTAAAACATGCTCAGCCAAAGCAAAACTTGATGGCTTTAAAAGCCAAGAAAAGTTAAAACCTAAATCAGTTCTTATTAAATTTATTATTAGATTATTTATTAAAAAACCAAAGAATAATATGCAAAGTAAAATAATTATTATTTGGAAAAATATGTTTTTATAGCTTTTCATTATTTAATTAACTAATTAAATGGAGGAGAGAAATGTAACCCACCATTTTTGAAGAGTTGATTTAGCTCTCGAGGTATAGGTACATCGCTATCTTCTCCTAGATTCCTTTTATAAATCTCTCCATAATTACCAGTTGCCTTAATTACATTAACGGTAAAGTCATTTCTTAAGCCTATTTTCTCTCCTAAACCTCCATCTACTCCTAGAAATCTTCTTAAAGATTTTAGCTGTGGATTGTTTTTTGCAAGTTTTAGTCTCTCATCAATATTCTCTTTTGTGATACCTTCCTCTTCGGCAGTTATTAGTGTAAATATTATCCATCTTAAAGCATCAGCTAATTTATTATCTGCACCATCAGACGCTGGGGACAGAGGTTCTTTACTTAATACATTTCTTAAAATAATATGATTTTCAGGAATTTTAAAACCTGAACGAGCTGCGGCTAGTTGGGAACGATCTGATGTCATTGCAGAACATCTACCTTGTAAATATCCTGCAATAACTTGGTTTAAGTCTTGATACTTTATTGGAGTGTATGGAAGAGAGTTACTTTCAAAAACATCATTTATGTTTTGTTCTGTAGTTGTCCCAGAGCCTACACAAATAGATTTATTTTTAAGATCTTCGATACTACTAATATTACTTTCTTTTTTAACCATTAATCCCTGGCCATCATAGAAAACAACAGGAGCAAAACTTAATCCATTCCCTCCTGAAGAATCTCTACTAAGTGTAAAAGTTGTATTTCTGGACAGTATATCAATCTCTCCAGTTTTAATTGCAGTGAATCTTTCTGCTGCTGTTAAAGGTCTATATTGAATTTTATAAGAATCTCCCAGAATCCCTGCAGCGAAAGATTTGCAAATATCAACATCAAGTCCCCTATATTTACCATCTATACCTAGAAAACTAAAACCTGGGATTTTTCCACTTACACCACAAATTAATTCCCCTCTCTCTTTTATTAAATCAAGACGAGAAGTTTCTTTTTGATAGGAGTTAGAACAACCTGTAATCAATAATGATAAGAATGCAATTCCAGAAAGTAATTTATACATAAATTTTTGAACCTTAATAAATACTTTTTTTAATTTTATTTAATTATATAAATTAAATAAATTTGATTTACTTTAATTTAATTATTAATATAAAACTGTATGTCTGGTGAGATAGGATTATTAATCTGATAATTTTATAAAAAATATAAATCAACTTAGATAATTTAAATAACGCGAGATCATACATCTATTGATAGGATAATTGTATGGAAACAAATCAAGAAAAAGTACTCGTAACAGGTGCTTCTGGATATATTGCACTGCATTGTATATCAGAATTACTAAATGTTGGATATCAAGTTAAAGGATCATTAAGAGATTTAGGTAAAGAAAGTCAAGTAAGAAAATCTTTAGAAAGTAATCTATCAGTAGCTAATCTTGAATTTTGTAATTTAGATCTTTTAAAAGATGATGGTTGGGATGAAGCTGCTTCAGATTGTGATTATCTAATTCATATCGCTTCACCATTTATTATTCAAGAACCTAAAGATGAAAATACACTTATTGAGCCTGCTCTAAAAGGTACTTTAAGAGCACTTAACGCTGCTAAAAATAATAAGTTAAAAAAAGTAGTTTTAACCTCATCTATGGCATCTATAGCTTATGGACATAATAAAGAAATGTGTACTAATTCTGATTGGACTGACATTACAAAATATTCTGGAGCATATATAAAAAGTAAAACAATTGCAGAAAAAGCTGCTTGGGAATTTATTGAACTTCAATCAGATGAATCATTTTCCTTTACAACTATTCATCCTGGGATGGTTTTTGGTCCAATATTAAATAATGATCTTGATGGAGCATCTGCAAGCTTAATTAATAATTTAATAACAGGCAAATTTCCAGCTTTACCAGATTTGTATTTCACAGTTGTTGATGTAAGAGATGTCGCTAAATTACATGTTCAATCTCTTAAAAATAGTGGTAGTAATAATAAAAGAATAATTGCAACTTCTTCTAATAGTGTTGCTTTCTTAGAAATATCCAAAATTTTAAGAGAATTTGGTTTTGATAAGGCCCCTACAAATCTTATTCCAAATAAAGTTATAAATTCTTTGGCCCCATTTAATAAAGAGATGAAAAGTACTGCATTAATGATTAAAAGAGGTTCTTATGAGGTGGATATTTCAGAAACTCAATTGTTATTTGATTGGAATCCGATTCCATTACGAAAGTCTTTAGAAGACATGACCAATTCTTTAAAATAAATTTCTCTTTGTTTTAAAGTTATAATAAACAAGAGATAATTTAAAAAATATATAGTGATTTTTATGATTTATACTCAAAAACAAATAAAATTAATACAAGAAAAAAGACCAGATTTAAGATTTCAAAGAATTCCTACATTGGATGATTTAATTGTTGATTTCTTGAAGAAATTTGATGTTATTGTAAATCCTAAATTGCAGAGATCTAATAATGATTTAAGTACCTTTAATTATAATTTGTTAAATTTTGATGAAAATAAAAATCTATATGTGAAACAAAATGAGATTAGTGAATGGGAACAGTGGAAAAAATGGGCCCTAGAACATCTTGATTTTGAAGAATTTCGAGTTAGAAAGATTCAGGAAAATCAAATTTATAATAGAAATATTCTAGAAAAAATTAATAGTAATGATATAAAGGAGGAATTCAAATATGTTTTTGAAGAATCTAATAATTTTGGTTTTAATAAATTATTTTTTTGTGGCTTCATTCTTTTAATAATAATTTTTCCATTAACCATAATGGTGTTAAATTTTCTGCAAGATAAAAAGAATTTAAATTCTTTTTATCTTTTTGATAAAATTGAAAACCCCATTTTTCTTTATACAAATCAATGACTAAAATATTTAAAAATAAAATAATTGAAAAAATATTCTATTGGTTAAGTGCATTATCAATATTAACTGCAATTCCTTTAATAACTATTTTTATTTTAAGATTAGGAAATATTTTTAATCCGTTAGGTTTTTTTATTAAAGTTTTACTTTTCTTATTTATTGGAGGATTTACTATTGTAGGTTTCATCGCAATATTCCTATTTTTTTACGAAACATTGCTTTTAAAATTTAATAAACATAATAAAAATAAATAAGATACTTTAATTAAAAAACAAATGATATAAAAATGTTTATAAAAAAATATTTACTAAACTTTTCAAACTTTTATTAACTAATTTTATTTCTGGATATTTCTTTAAGATAATTTTTTAATTTAATATTTCATTGTTTTTTAAACTATGTATGGTTTTAATTTCCTTCTTGCTTTTTAGGATTTAAATATATTAATGCTCATTTATGAAATTCTTTTTTACTTTTTTTACTAATCTCTAGTTTTATCTTTTTCAACTTTTAAGAGAACTTTTTTTAAGCCATATCCAAATAAGGTTAAGGATAATAGAAATCCAAAGACTGGAAGTAATTCAAAAAATTTTTGCATGATTTATTTATTTATTTATTTATTTTACTTTTTCTAATTTATAAAAGCTAATAATCCTAATAATAAAAAAAGACCTCGTAAGAGGTCTTTTTTATGTGTGTAGATTTATTCAAATAATTAAAACTTGAATGTTGTCTGTAAAACAGCACCAAAGATGTCATCAGTTTTGTCATCTCTTACATCAGTACCACCAAAGACACCAGGAGTTACCTCAATGGAATCATTTGGACGGAATGAGTAGTAAGCTTCCCAAAGGAAAGGATCTACATCACTTACACCTGAAGTAACATTGTCTTCACCTTTGATTGGTTGTCCAAAAGCGATACCAATCACATCATCAGCCTGGAACATATCCTGCCAGTTAAAAGCGATTGAATAGCCACTTCCATTTTCGAAACCACCTGGTTTATCTGCAAAGTCTACTGTGTCGTAGCCAACTGAAACTGAAGGAACTGCTGTCCCTGTCTCATCAGGTCTAAACCAAGCTCTTAAGGCATATCCACTTAAATCTGCACTTCCATCGATTGTGTCAGTTGAAAAATAGTGGAAAGCACCGAAGTTTCCATGCTGAGCAGTATAAGTTGCTGATAAATGGTAGTTATCTTTTGTATAAGCAACCATTGCATTCAACTTGTTAGTGTCCTCATCTGTTAGGAAACCTTTTTTACCTGCAGCACCCTTTGAGTTAACAGTGATACTTGATGCAAATCCGTTATCTGCGGTGTACTTTAAACCAAGACCTGTTGAAGTACTTGCACCGAAAGCAATTCCATGACCACCAAATCTAAATGCTTTAAGTAGTTTTGGCTGATAAACAGAAGGACTTGCTGCAAGCATGTAATAGTTCTCAATCTTTGGACCTATAGTTGCTTCAACCTTGTCTCCAAGAGGAAATGTGTACCAGATCTTGTCAACCTTAAGTACGTCACCATTATCTTTGGTTTCGTTTAAGTAAGTACCAGGCTTACTTCCAAAGTTTTCAAAACCGTCGCCAGATTTTAACCTTACATATAGGTTATCGTCACCAGTGAAACTTGTATTTAAGTTCATTTGGTAAACATAAGCGGCTGAAACAGCATCAGAAGACTTCGCGCTTGATGTCTGAGTAACAAATGTGATTCCAGCAGTATCACCTGAACCTGCTTTTGTGCTGGTACCTTTAGATGTTTCACCTAAATCAACGTTGCCATCAACAGCACCTAATACGAAAACTGCTTTTCCGTCGAGTGTCGTTGTAGAAGAGAATGAATCAGTATCAAAATCACTATTTGAATTCTGATTTAATCCTTCACCTCCAGCAAAAAGTGGATTTGTAGTAGTTAAAGGTTTAAATGCATCTTGATTAATCTCAATATCAGATTGAGCATAATTAGTCACATCTTGAAAGTTAGCTTCAGAAGCATTAGCAGCTATTGGTGCTAAAACACCAATAGCAGCAGGTGCTAGAAGTAACTTTTGAAATAATTTCATAGTACTTCTTTAAATAAATTTAAAAACTAAATGATGTTTTCACCATTATTCCAGTTTGATCATCAGTACCAGTAGCCATATCTTTAGTAAAAACTAAAGGGGTAATAGTCATTCCATCATTAATTGGATAAGAATACCAAGCTTCATACATCATAAGCTCATCTCCATCTTCAATGACTGGTGTATGAGTTCCAGCAGCGATACCAAAAGTACCTTCCCCAATCTCATCCCATTGAAGGCCAATGAAATAATGGGAGGTCTCATCTTCAGTCGAAGCTGCACCTCCGACATCGCCCCACTCATAACCAACACTGACGGATGGGAATCCGCTGTTAATTGGGGAGTAGTATGCATTAAATGCTGTAAAAGTATCATCATGAGTTGCACTTGTTTCAATTTCAGCAAGTGTAACCGATACACCAAAACTATCTGTTGAGTAAGCAAATTGGCCTGCTATCGCATCAAGACCCTCCTTAGTACCAATTCCAGATTTTGTGTCTCCTTGTCCTTCATATCCTACTGAGGCTGTTAAACCATTACCAAAATCATAGGATGCACCCGCAGCAGTTCCTAATCCAACAGCTAAGGCAGAATTAAGATTTCCACAGTCATCTAAAGTATTTGTGGGGCCACCATATACACATGCTGTATTAAAAAGTGCACTCCCTTCAACACCATGACTAATAAATGTTGTTAACTTATCTCCTAATGGCAAGGTGTAAGAAATTCCATCTACAACCAATGTGTCGCCATCATCCTTGCTCAAATCAAATTCGGAAAGTGTACCAACACCGGCAGCTAGGGTTACATCTAATGAATCTTCACCTGTAAAGCTTGTTGTCAAATCAATTTGATAAGCATAATCAAAAGAAAGTGCTTCAGCTTTTGATGTTGAATCAGCTTCCTTTGTAACAAGAGTATCATCACCGAATACTTTTGTGCCGGTACCACCTGGTACAGTTACACTTTTACCATCAACAGCACCTATTGCAAAATCAGCTGAAAATGATGCAACTGTTGTAGTAGAAAAACTTCCTGCTTCGAATTCATTCATTCTAGCTTCGATGCCATCTACACGGCCTCTTAGAAGAGCAATCTCACTTGAAAATTCATCGATAAGACTTCTTTCAATATTTGAAACTTCTGCTACATCTCCTAAGCAGGAATTAACGATAGCTGCAGCTTCAAATCTAGTTAGTGAATTGTCATTTACATTTACGTTGCAGCCTCTTGACTTAACAAGATCTTTGATTGATTGGTGTGCCCAATCTCCTGGCTGAACATTTAAATAATTGTTTGTAAATCCTGCAGACCTTGAGCTACTTGAATAGCTATTCATTCCTTCAAGGTTAATGTCAGTAGCACTTGCAGAAATAGGAGCAATAATTCCTAAGACAGCAGGAGCTAATAATAAAGTTTGGAAAAACTTCATAAATTGCCTCACACGTAATAAAGTACATTCTTAATAAAGTATTTTTATAAAATTAATATTGTAATTTCTAATACTAAAAAATATTTTTAATGGATATTTTATTTTGAAATAGTATTAGTAGATACAAAATTTTAATATATATGAACAAAAGAAAATATTCTAGATATTATGTCATTGTTAATACAAATTACTTATTTAAAATAATATATAAATTTTATTGATTACTTAGATCTTTTATATGGAAAATTATTATAAAAAATATCAAGCTCTTATTATTCTTGCTGAATTTGCTTTCGGAAGAAAAGAAACACTTGGATTTTTGAATGAGGCAGAAAAAATTAATTCAAAATTAAATAATTTATAAATATTATTAGTTATTTTTAATTTATTAATTTAAATTATTAGTTTAAAACATTTTTTATTAGAACTTATTAAATTGAATTACATATATCAAAATAAAATTTCTTCATACGCCATATTGAATGCTCTTGAAAGAATACTAATCTCAAAAAAGTCAGATAAGGAATATGTCTTTAATGAATATAAATAATGGATTATTAATTACTATTAATACAGAGTCAAAAAATTTTTTTAATCAGATCCTATTATTTAATATTAATTCATTTTCATGAAAATAAATAATTTATGTATTTTATTTATTAAAAATCTTTATGAGCATCTTTTTAGGCCTCAAAATCTAGATATTTATATCTTTAAATATTTTCTTGAATGTTGATTTATGAGAATATTATTTATTCAATATTTGATCTAAATATTTAGCATGTAAGTCATTATTCATTCGTTGACTCATAGGTAGATAAGTTAAAAGCATCAATATTTCCCTTTCAATTTCTTTTGTAATTTTGAAATTAGAGTTTTTCTTCTTGACCCATAACTTGCAATCTCCAAATGAGGGATAATTTGGCTCGCTATCAATTATCCAATCAGCTAAACCGCAGAATAATTCTTTTTTTAATTTTTTAGACAATTTTTAGAAGAATTTTGTTAATGAATAAATTTTAAAGAGTTTTTTATTAAAAGGAGGAAGTTAGGCGAACTTTACCGAATTCTACATATCTATAAAATTTTCAAGTAAAACAGGTATAAACAATCAGTTTGTTTTTAAATAGGTGTATTTATTCGTATATCTTATAACTTAAATAATATTGAAAATTAATTAAATTATTAGTACATTTAGTCATTAAAATGCAACCTATCTCAGAAGAACTTTATAAGAAAATAGTTGAGAGTTTTAAGGATAAAAAGAATCTATTAAATTGTCACTAATTTTTTTTTGTTTTTTAATAATTAGAATTCTCATCCCTAGATAAATATTAATTAGACAAAATTTAAGAGTTGATTTAAATTATATAAACTTCTTCTTGAAAATGAAAAATAATTATTTTCAAAAATTAAAAGAGAAATTCATAATAAAAAATTGATTCCAAACAGCCAATAGGGACTTAGATTTTCGTGATTTCATTAAATATTGTTGCTTTCATTTGTTATTTTGTTTTTAATATCTATCGTGTAAATATAACTAACTAAAATAAATTTGTTGTCTATGTAAATTAATTCTAAAATTTTAATCTAATATATAAAGTAGTAAAAGTTGATACTTAAATAGTATCTTAAATAAATTTGGATAGTTTATGAAGAATCAGTTCCTAAATTTTTTTACTAGGTTTAACGAAATATTCTAATTTCTATGGTATTTCATTTTAAATAACAAAAATTATTTAAATCTTAAGAGGATGTAATTTTTATTTCCTAAAAATTAATTTTTATTCTTAAGTATTTAATAGATAACTTTTATTTTTGGGAATTTAAAATAGAATAATAAACAGGATCATAATCATAATGATAAGTATAATTAAAGAGATAGTCTTTGAATCAGTTATCATTCGTATTTTATAAATAAAAAGATTTTTTACTTACTGGAAGGAAAATCTAGAAACCTAACAGAAATTAATGTGTGAGGAGATTTCTGTTAGTTAAATTTAATAAATTATTGATCATTAAAAAGTATTCATTTTTACGTTTAATTGAATAAATTATTCAGTTATGGTAAATTTATAAATGTATTAAATAATACCAAAACGTTCAACTTGCTTAAAAGCAAGCCGCAGATCGACTTAAGCCATGGAACGGGGACTTAAGCGTAAACGGAGAGTGTTATGAATCTCGTATATAGAGGACAGAAATATGTCCTACAAACTAAGTCATCCTCATCAAAAGATCATGTAACCCTCAAATACAGAGGAAAGATTTATACAAATTAAACTTAAAAAACACCTCTCATTCTGAGGGGTTTTTTTTGAAGATAGCTTTATTTTAATTATCAATAAGAGTTTTCCTCAATACTTAAATAAAGAGATTGCATCAAATGGCATCTATATGAAAATTAATTAAAAATAAACTAATTATTTTGTAGTTCTAATTACAAGAAAGTTTTTCAAAGGAATTTATGATTTATTTAGAAACTTCTTGAAAATATAATGAACCCTAACCCTTTTTATCTTGGATGGAATAAAGGTTGGTCTTTTCTCTTTTTTTTGGAGGGGGCTAATGCAAAAATTGAGGCTAAAGGATATGGCATCTGCATAACGACAAATATCGAAAGAGGTGAATCTCCATATCAGTCTGCGGATAGATTAGTTTTAAAAGAGCAAAGAAATAGAAAATCAAGATATTATTCATGGCTCAAATCAATCAATCAAAAAGTAAACGTTATTGATTGAATTCTTTTGATTTAGATCTTAATTAAAATTAAACTAATTATGATATTAAACTTTTAAATTGAAATTTATAACGTAAATTTAGTGTATAAATTAATACGACATACAGAATTGAATCAAGATAATTTAAGAAAAAGATTTTTATTATGATTCAAAATAGAAAATGGTTTAAAGGTAGTAGAGATAGAGGATTAATTACTTTTAAGTTCATCTATATTAGTACTCATAATGAAGAAAACTTAAAAAGAAATAATTTAATAAAGTTAATAACAGATAATGAAGATTTAAAGGCTAGTTGATAAAGATGAAATTGCTTTCATTTAAAAATAAACAATTTAAATTTTGATAAATTGAATACTTTTTTAAAAAATTTTTTAATAGATAGTTATTGTACAAATTGAATTTTTATTATGCTTTCTAAGCTTTTCTCTCAAACAAATCTTTTTTATTCAGTGATTGATGGACTTAATAGCATAATTATTGTATTAATTGCAGGTTTATCTGCTTGTCTTTTTTTATTACTATTCTCTTATTTAGACCTCAAATTGCATAAAGAAAACGATTAGCGATAATTATTATCTTGAAAATGTTTAAAAATTTATGAATCCTATAAAATAATTTGATTTTAAACTGATAGAAATTTTGAGATAACCTCTTTACTTAATTCACTGGAATCGCCACTTGCTACGATACCTCCTCTTTGCATTGCATAATACCTATCCGCCTGGCGAACAAAATGTAAATGTTGTTCTACAAGTAAAACACCAATACCTTTTTCTAAAATAATTTTTGTCACTGCGCTTTCAATATCCAAAATAATATTGGGTTGAATTCCTTCTGTTGGTTCATCTAAGAGAAGTAATTTTGGTTCCCCAAGTAAAGCTCTTGCGATAGATAATTGTTGTTGTTGCCCGCCACTAAGGTCACCACCTTTTCTTGAGAGAAATTCTTTTAGTATTGGAAATAATTCGTATATAAAATCATCTATTTTTTTGTTCTTTGATAATCCACCTGGCAGGGATTCCATTCCAAGCATTAAATTCTCTTCTACCGTTAAGTAAGGAATTATTTCTCTACCTTGGGGAACATAAGCGATTCCTTTTCTCGCTCTTTGATGTGGCATTTGTCTGTTGATATTTTCGCCTAGAAAATTTATTTCTCCTGATTTTGTTTTAAGGAGTCCTATTAATGATTTAAGTAAAGTAGTTTTACCAACCCCATTCCTTCCAATAACACACACCATTTCTCCTGCCTTAACACTAAGATCTATATCTCTTAAAATATGACTCTCCCCATAAAATATATTTAATGATTTAATTTCAATTAATTTACTCATAATTAATCTGGTCTCCCTAAGTAAACGTCAATTACCTTTTGATTATTTTGAATTGTATCCATATTTCCTTCAAATAAGACAGCCCCTTGGTTAAGAACGGTTACCTTACAATCTAGTCTTCTTATAAAGTCCATATCATGATCAATTATCAGAACAGTATTTTTACCGGCAAGGGATTTTAATAAATCTGCTGTTAGATCAGTCTCTTCATCAGTTAATCCGGCAACTGGTTCATCAACAAGCATTAAATCTGGTTTTTGACCTAGCAACATAGCTATTTCAAGCCATTGTTTTTGTCCATGAGATAAAGCTCCTGCTTTTATATCATTTTTTTTGGTTAAATTTACAACTTTCATTAGTTGAAATACCTCTTCTAATTGATCCTTAATGATATTTTTCTTAAGAAGATGAAGAGGACTTTTGGGAGAACTAACAGATAATTCAAGATTCTCTTGAACAGATAAATTCTCAAACACTCTTGGACTTTGGAATTTTCTCCCAACTCCTAATCTTGCAATTTTATGTTCTTTTCTTCCTATTAAGGAAATTTCTTTGAAAATAACTTGACCTTTAGTAGGTTTAACCTTTCCTGTAATAACATCAAGAAATGTTGTTTTACCTGCTCCATTTGGTCCGATAATTGCTCTAAGCTCACCTCTTTTGATTTTTAGATTTAAATTATTTAGAGCTAAGAAACCTTCAAAATTTACCGTAACATCAACAAGGGATAAGAGATTCTCTGTATCAGATTTCATGATTTAACTTTCTCCATTTTTATTAATTTCTAAACTAGGGTAGGTTTTAATTTTTCTTATAAATCCAAACCTCTGCAAAAGATTTCTAGGGCTTTCACTATATAACCAACCTAAGATACCTTGCGGCAATGTTGTTACTACAAGAATGAATAAACCTCCCTGTATAAACATCCAACTTGCAGGCAATGCTTCGCTTACTAAACTTTTTGCATAATTTATAAATACTGCACCAAGAATTGCCCCTAATAATGTTCCCCTTCCACCTACTGCTACCCATATAACCATTTCTATAGAAAAGGGTACAGTCATGAATTGGGGTGAAACTATTCCAGATTGAACAGTATATAAAGCTCCTGATATGCCTGCTAAAGCACCTGCAATCGAGAAAATAATGGTCTTAAAAAGAACTGGATTGTAACCTGTAAATCTTACTCTTGGCTCGTCATCTCGTATTCCAATAAGGATATTGCCAAAACGACCCTTTATTAACCATTTAGAGAAAAACCATGCTGTTATTACTAAAAAAACAGTAATCCAGAAAAAATATCTCTGAATTAACTCTGATCCAACCATTTGACCAAATAATTGAGTTACATCAGTTTTCAGACCATTGGTGCCGTTAATTAATTTTTGTTGTCCATTGAAGAAATTAAAAAATACTAAAAGGGATGCCTGAGTAAGAATTGAAAAATAAACACCTTTTATTCTATTTCTGAATACTAGAAACCCTAATATCGCGGCAACTAGAGCAGGTATTAGCCAAGCAGCAAATAAAGTGAAAAAAAGAGATTTAAATGGCGCCCAGAAGAAAGGTAAATCTTTTACACCATAAAGTGCAAAGAATTCAGGAATATTATTTGGAAATTCTGATGAACTATTTAGTTGCAAATACATAGCTACGCAATAACCACCTAATGTAAAAAATATTCCTTGCCCAAGACTTAATAATCCAGTGAATCCCCAGATAAGATCAACCCCTAAAGCAACTATTGCCAAAGAAAGATATCTACCCAATAAATTCAATCTAAAAACGGGAAGTAATGAAGGAGCCGCTACTACAAAAGCTATTAATAAAACCCAAAAAATAAATTTCAATCTTCCATTAATTTTGATATTTTTTGTATTCATCAGCTTTCAACCATCCTTCCCTTTTGAGGGAATAAGCCTGAAGGCTTGAATTGTAAAAATATAACTATAAGTGCAAAAATCATTACTCTTGCCATACTTGTTGTCGCAAAAAAATTAATTGTGTTCGAGAGAGATAATGGCATATTTGGCCAAATATTTAATAGTCTTCCAGCTCCAATTAGGTCAGTCATAATGCCAATTCCAAAGGAAGCAAATATAGTCCCAAGTAGATTACCAACCCCTCCTAGGACGACTACCATGAAGCATCCAACAATATAGTTTCCTCCAACATTTGGGCCTACTGATCCAAGAAGAGATACTGCAACTCCTGCAACTCCTGCCAATCCAGAACCAATCCCAAATGTAATTACATCAACTTTTTCTGTTGAAATTCCAAGACAATCACACATTTGCCTATTTTGTGTAACTGCCCTAATTCTTATCCCCCACGCACTCTGATTTAAAAAACATATTATTGCTATCACTGATATTAACGTGATAATAATAATCATTAATCTTGTTTTAGGAAATGTGTTTCCAAGTATCTCTATCTGACCTCTCATCCATGCAGGTGCCGTTACATCAACATTTCTTGAGCTAGCTCTTCCTAGCTTACTAATTAAAGAAGATATTAATTCTGCAGATAATATTCCAATTAATGTTGCAAACGACCAAGAAGCAAGTTTGTAGTATTTAAATTTAATAGACTCTTTAATTTTTGTTGGAAAAAATAATGGTAGAACCATGCCAATCAGAAGAGAAATAATTAAACCAGATCCATATGAAAGAGGAACCGATCTTACAAATTGTTGTAAAATCAAACTTACACCCCATGTCGCTAACAAAGTTTCTAGAGGACTTCCGTATAGTTTTCTGATAATCGTTTTTTCTAGTATTATGCCGACTACTCCACTTACAATGAATGCTAAAAAGATGGAGATAATTACATACCAGTTGTAAAAGGGTTTGAGAATGGGTAGTTTAAAAATTAATTGAGTGACATAAGTTGTATAAGCACCAAGCATCATTAGCTCTCCATGTGCAAGATTAATAACTCCCATTAATCCAAAAACAATTGCCAAACCCAAAGCAGCAACAAGCAACACAGAACCAATTGCTATGCCGTTAAAAATACTATCTAAAAGTAACTCCAATTTTAAAAATAATTATTTGAAAAAAAGAAGAGGATTTGAATCCTCTTCTTGTAATAAGGGAAATATTTAATAAACTAGAGTCTATATTTTTCACCTTTTGAAGGGTCTGTCCAATCGCATGCAAATCCTTTAGAACTAGGATGTTTTTGATTCCATGCCTGAGGTAAAACTACATCAGTTTCTTCAAGAATAGTAAAGCCTCCTTCAGAGTTAATCTCACCAATTCTTACAGTTTGAGATAAGTGATGATTAGGCATTACTTCGACTGGACCTTGCGGAGCATCAAACTTTTGCCCAATTAATGCATCTCTCACAGCGTTATCATCAAATGTACCTGCATCTTCAACGGCTTGTTTCCATAAATAAACCATGTTGTAAGCAGATTCTTGTGGATCAGCTACAACTCGATCAGAACCCCATCTTTTTTTAAAGTTTGCAGCAAACTTCTTAGAGGCGGGAGAATCTATAGACATCATATAATTCCATGCACCGTAATGGCCTTCCAGGAATTCAGGTCCAATAGTACTAATTTCCTCCTCGGCTATTGAATAATTCATGACATAATAACCTTCTGAAGGTGTTATGCCAGCATCTTGGATTTGTTTAAAAAAGGCTACATTTTGGTCTCCATTTAAGGTATTAATAATTATTCCTCCTGAGGGAAGAGCCTTTTTGATTTTGGAAATAATTGGTGCCACTTCTGTGTTGCCCAGTGGAAGATAATCCTCACCAACGACCCTTCCACCAAGTTGTTTGACTTGAGCTTTTGTAATGGTATTTGATGTCCTTGGGAAAACATAATCTGAACCTACGAGGAAAAAATCACCCCCTGCGGCAGGTGAACGTTTATACATAAATTCTGTAGCTGGTTCAGATTGTTGATTAGGTGTTGCTCCAGTATAAAAAATGTTATTTGAGCATTCTTGTGCTTCGTATTGAATAGGGTAATAAAGGAATGCGTCTTTTGATTCGTAAACTGGTAACATTGCTTTTCTACTTGCAGATGTCCAACCACCAAAGACAACAGGAACTTTATCTTGATCTATAAGTTTTTTGGATTTTTCTGCAAATGTTGGCCAATCTGATGCCCCATCTTCAATGATGTACTCAATCTTGTAACTTTTACCGTCAATAGTAATTCCACCTGAGGCATTAATTTCTTCTATTGCCATTATTTCAGTGTCAACAAGAGTTGATTCTGAAATTGCCATTGTTCCGGATAAAGAGTGCAAGATGCCAACTGTTACTGAATCGTCAAAACTTCCAGAAGTTTTAGAACCTCCTCCGCACGAAGTTAAAGTTGTAGCTATTGATGCTGTGGCTAAGCCAGCTAAAATACGCCTTGAAATTCTCATGAATTTTGTTTATTAATAATTACCCTGAAAGGGATAATGTTGAAGATATTGATCAACGAATTTTTAAAATGTATTATTTATAACGTTTTGCTAATTAGGTTTTATTAATATTATTTTTCTGTATTTGTTAATACTTAATCATAAAATAATAAAGCTTATTTGTTACTTTATAAAGATAATTATGTATTTAACTTGATTAGAGAAATGTATATCAATTTAAATTCAATTATTAAAAAAGTATAAATAAATACATTATTAATACATTTAAAATTTTGATATTTAAAATTATTATTTATTTTGGAATTTGATTTAATAGATAATCTATTACTAAATCGACTCCTTCAGAGTTTTTTAAATTTGTAAAAAACCAAGGCATTGAGCCTCTCATTTTATTCGTATCATTTTTCATTATTTCTAAATTTGCACCAACCATTTTTGATAAGTCAATTTTATTGATTATTAGTAAATCTGATCTTGTTATACCAGGACCACCTTTTCTTGGTATCTTATCGCCAGCAGATACATCTATTACATAAATACAAATATCCACTAATTCAGGACTAAAACTTGCAGCAAGATTATCACCACCACTTTCCACGAAAATAAAATCCAAAGGATGGTATTTCTTTTCAAGTTCTATAACTGCGTTTTTATTAAGTGAACAGTCTTCTCGAATAGCTGTATGAGGGCAACCTCCAGTCTCTACACCAACTATTCTTCCTTTTTCAAGAATATCTTTCTTTATAAGAAAATCTGCATCTTCTTGTGTATATATATCATTCGTTACAACAGCAATTTCAAAATTATCCTTTAACCTTTTACATAAAATGGCAAGTAATGCTGTTTTACCTGATCCAACAGGTCCAGCAACTCCAACACGTAATTTGCTAGTCATTAATTTCTAAAAAGTTTTGTGTAAAGATCATTATGATTTTGTTGAGCCATTGATAAACCAACATTACCAACATAAATATCATTAATATTTTTATTAATAATCTCTTGGGAAATCTTATTAATTATTTCTAATAATTCATATTGAATTATTTGAGCTTTAGTTGAGCCAAGGGGAATTAATCTCATGGCGGCACTAAGTTGATTTGAAGTCCAATTATATATAAAATTCTCAACCATTTCTATATTTTCAATATTAAATGAATAGCAAACCCAACTCCATGCTAATGGCCATGTAACCAAATTTTGAAGATCAAAGGGAAATTCAGCGCCTAAGTTTTTTGATAAATCTAGGAGAGATTTCCCCATTTGATTTTGTTGATCTCTAATCGCTTTAGAATCTCTGCCAGCAATAATAAATTTATTTAGGCTAAGAATTTCACTTTTTAGTTTTTCACATTCTTTCTTATAAAATAACTTTTTATAAAGATCAGAAAATTTTATAAGACTATTTGCCTCTATTCTTATTTGACCAAAATGTAATTCATCTAATAAAAGATTTTTAATTGATTCATCAGTTTTTAGATTTTTCTTTTGTAAAAAAGATTCCATTCCTTCCGAATAACAAAATCCACCTACAGGTAAATTAGGACTTATTAATTGATATTTAAATAAATTATTTTTAGTCATGATAAAAAGCTCCAATTTCGGGGAAAAACTTTTTATTTACTAATTTAATTTCTGCATCAAAACTTTCTAAAAGATTTTTAATTACATGATCCTCTTTTACAAATAAATAATTATCATTAATTTCCATTCTTACATGCCTATTACCAAGGTGATATGTGAGCTTGAGCATATTTAATTTCGAAGATATATATATTTGAAAAAGATTTTCTATCCTTGCTTTTACACAGATAAAAATATTTTCTTGATTTGTTCTAAAGATATCTCCATCATTAATTATCCCTTCTCTAGGAAGTTGTAAAAATAATTCTTTATTGCAATCAGAGAATTTTCTTCCTCGAAGAATCTTTCTTTGTTCAGAGCATAATGTCAAATTCAGTATTCTTCCTTTAACATTTTTATTTTTTACCCAATCAATGACAATTAACTTTTTATTTATTTCCATAAAATTAAAAATTTATTAACTTAAAAGAAAAAGAATATGAATATGAAGAACAATTCTGATTCATGCTGGGAAGGAAATTGTTATCTTACATTTTCTAATAATAATTCTCTTGATAGCGAAAACAATAAGACCATTTTAAATTCTAAATTTTCAGCTCCTTTTAAGCTTATAAAATCAAAACATGATTTTGAAGGGAGATGTATTGTCCCTCTTTTACACACTGCTGGAGGATTAGTTGGAGGGGATAAGTTAAATCTTGATGTAATTACAAAAGAAAATACAAAAGTTTTAATAACTTCATCTTCGGCCCAGAAGGTTTATGGTTCAATTGGAAGGTCATTGATACAACCATGGGGGAAATATACTTTACAGAAAAATAATTTCTATTTAGGCGAAAATAGTCATTTGGAATATCTTCCTCAAGAAACTATTATTTTTGCAAATGGTTTATTTTTCCAAGAAACAAAAGTTGAATTGAAAAATAATTCAAGTTTTGTTTATTGTGATTTAGTAAGGCTTGGTAGAAGCTCAAAAGGAGAATCTATAGAAAAAGGCATCTTTAAATCAAAATTAAAAATAAAAAGGGAAAATCATTTATTCGATGATTGGGAATTTATTGATCAGATTGAATTAAATAAAAATGTCTTTGAATCAAAAAGTGGTATGGACTACATGCCTGTTTTTGGATCATTAATTTGGATATGTAACAAAAATTTCTCCCAGGAGAAATTGGAAGAAATTTTTATTTTAATCAAAGATTATTTTAGGGGTAAAAAAAATAATCTTTCTTTTGGTCTATTAGAAAATGGAATATCAGTGAGATTTCTGGGGTCATCTACTCAGGAAGCTAGACAAAATTTCTTTTGGATTTGGCTTCAATTTAGAAAATCAAGTGGTTTTTTAAAGCCAAAATATGAAGGGGTCTGGCCATTACAGGATGCGATTAATTATTAATTATGTTCACCAGTAACATTTTAAAAATTAATTAAATAATACTTTAAATAAATGCATCTAACTCCACAAGAAAAAGATAAATTATTAATATTTTCAGCAGCGCAACTTGCTGAAAGAAGATTGAATAGAGGTTTAAAATTAAATTATCCAGAAGCAGTTGCTTTCTTAAGCTTTCAAGTTCTTGAGGGCGCAAGAGATGGCAAAAGTGTAAGTGAATTAATGTCTGAAGGTAATAATTGGCTCTCTAGAGATCAAGTTATGGAAGGAATTCCTGAAATGGTTAACGAGGTACAAATAGAAGCAATGTTTCCTGATGGAACCAAATTAGTTACAATCCATAATCCAATAAATTAATTATGAAATATTTAATACCTGGAGAAATAATTTCTGAGGAAGGATTCATAGAGCTAAATAGTTCAAAAGAATCGAAAAATTTAATTGTATCTAATTTAGGTGATAGGCCAATTCAAGTTGGATCACATTTTCATTTCTATGAAACGAACAAATTCCTCGATTTTGATAGAGATAGAGCATTAGGTATGCGTTTAGATATTCCTGCAGGAACTTCTATTAGATTTGAGCCTGGTGATACAACTGAAGTAAAACTTGTTCCTTATTGTGGTTTGAGAAATGTATACGGTTTTAATAATCTGATAAATGGCTCGTTAAAAATTTAAATTATGGCTTATAAGATAGATAAAAAAACATATTCTCAAACTTATGGTCCTACAACTGGAGATAGAGTAAGACTTGCTGATACTCAGTTAATAATTGAGGTTGAAAAAGATTTTACCTCTTATGGAGACGAAGTTAAATTTGGAGGCGGTAAGGTTATCAGAGACGGTATGGGGCAGTCACAGATTTCTAGAGATGATGGTGCTGTTGATACAGTTATAACTAATGCTCTAATTGTTGATTGGTGGGGAATTGTAAAAGCAGATATTGGAATCAAAGATGGAAATATCTCAAATATTGGTAAAGCAGGTAATCCAGATATACAAGATAATGTTGACATAATTATAGGAGCCTCAACAGAGGTGATTGCAGGAGAGGGCCATATATTAACAGCCGGATCAATTGATACTCATATACATTTTATATGCCCTCAGCAAATAGAAACGGCATTAGCATCTGGTATAACTACAATGCTTGGTGGAGGTACAGGTCCTGCAACAGGAACTAATGCCACAACATGTACACCAGGATCTTTTCATATAGGTAGAATGCTTCAATCTGCAGAGGCTTTTCCTGTGAATTTAGGCTTCTTTGGAAAAGGTAACTCTACGAATGAAAAGAATCTTGTTGATCAAGTTAATGCAGGAGCATGTGGATTAAAATTACATGAAGATTGGGGTACTACACCAGCGACGATAAACTCCTGTTTAAATGTTGCTGATTTATACGATGTTCAAGTATGTATCCACACTGATACTTTAAATGAAGCCGGTTTTGTTGAAGATACTATAAATTCTATATCTGGTAGAACCATTCATACTTTTCATACTGAGGGTGCAGGAGGAGGTCATGCTCCAGATATCATAAAAATTTGCGGAGAGAAGAATATCCTACCAAGTAGTACTAATCCAACTCGCCCTTATACAAAAAATACACTTGAAGAACATTTGGATATGCTTATGGTTTGTCATCATTTAGATTCAAAAATCCCCGAGGATATAGCTTTCGCTGAATCTAGAATTAGAAGAGAGACTATAGCGGCTGAAGACATTCTGCATGATATTGGTGCATTTTCGATAATTGCAAGTGATTCTCAAGCTATGGGGAGAGTAGGCGAAGTTATAACAAGAACATTTCAGACAGCCCATAAGATGAAATTACAAAGAGGATTTTTACAAGAAGATTCAGAAAGAAATGATAATTTTCGAGTTAAAAGATATATCTCAAAAGTAACTATAAACCCAGCCATTGCTCATGGCTTAGATGAGTATGTAGGTTCTATTGAAAAAGGTAAATTAGCAGATTTGGTTTTATGGAAACCAGCATTCTTTGGTGTAAAACCAGAAATTGTTGTTAAGAATGGTTCTATTGTATGGGCTCAAATGGGAGATGCAAATGCTTCAATACCTACTCCAGGACCAGTATATGGAAGACCTATGTTTGCCAATTATGGCTTATCAAAGATCAATAGTTCATATCTTTTTTTAAGTAAAAATGCTATTGAACTTGATATCCCGAAGCAGCTTGGTTTACAAAAAAGATGTGTTGCCGTAAAAAATACTAGATCTATAGGAAAACAAAATTTAAAACTCAATAATAAATTACCTGCTTTATCGGTAGATCCCCAGACTTATGAAGTTTTTGCAGATGGAGAACTCCTCACTTGCGAACCCCTAAATGAAGTTCCAATGTCTCAAAGATATTTTCTGCTGTAAATATTTTTACTGGGCTTAATTTATAATAAGATTTAAATTTTTTGGATGATTTCCAATCTTATGGATTATCTATATAAATCTAAACTTATTTAAAATTTGAATAGAAAACTGATATAAGATAATTAATATCAATATATTTTTAAGTTGGAAACAGAAATTAATTTTAGAATATTAGAAATTATTGATGCATGTAAAAGTATTCATTCATGCAAACAAAGTGATGAAAATAAAATTTCAATAAAAGAACTATTAGATCTTGAGGAAATATATGGATAAAACCTCTAGGAAGGTTAATAATGAAGCATGGCTGATATGTCCAAACTGGACTGAGGTACGTAGATTTATAAAAAATAAAAATAATAAAGACAAGCTATCAGAATATATGTTTATTGATAGCGGAATTGTTGTTGGATCTCTGGGAGAGAAACCACCGCTTATGAAAACAAGAAAGGAAATTAAAATTGAAGATGCTAGGATTGAATACCAATATTTAATTACATCAGGCTGGCAAGTTACAGAACCAAAATGGTAATTAAAAATAGTTTGGTGATTCAGAGAATATAAATCAGTATATTTACAGATTTACTTATGGATCTAAGCGAAATAAATTTGACTTATTAATATGGAGGGGTTAGAGATGATCGAAAGTCCACCACAGAATTTAATGATTGGTTTAAACACCAGTAACGCAAATCAAAGTTGACAGCTAATCTAAAAACATTGAGGGCATGAAGCCCTCTTTTTTTGTAAAATCTAAAAATTTAATTAGAGAAAATTATTAACTAAAGTTTTTATATTAAATGTATTTCTAATATATAATTTCTAGTTTAAAAGGAAATTTGATAAATAAATAGTTTTTTTATGAAATGATTGAGGTAATTTATTTAAGATTTTTAAAATATCCTATTTAGGCTAAAGTAAAAAAATAATATCTTCATAAATATGAAAGAATTAATAAAAGCTCATAAAAATATCATTAGAACGGTTAAAGAGCAAATGGGTTTATCAGACTATGGAATGTACTGGCTTGCCTTTCTTGAAGGTGGTTTAACATTTTGGTTGTTAGATAGAATAATTTTTCATTGGTTAAAATTTTAAGAGTAAAAATTGTAGTTTTAAATACTAAAAAAATTTTTTAGTAAATTATTGTAAATAAATTTAATAACAACTTCAAAGATGATTGATACTCCTTATCTTGCCCTTTTGCATGCTTTTAGAAGAATGCGAATTCTTCATGGTCTAGATAAATTTTCGATATTTGAAGAATATAAAGAATGGATTGTTGATGATTATAAATGTAATTCAATTATCTTTATTAAAGAAGAACATATCATCTAGTAATTAAATATGGTTTCTTCAAAAAAAATATATCTTATAATTATTCACAATAGTGAAAATTATTTAAAGATACTTTTTAAAATATCTTAAAAATTAAGAGTAAATAAATTTTAAAGTGTTCTAAAATAAGGTAATTAAAAAATTAATATTTAATATTTCATAAGAATTTTTCTCTAGGTAAATTTGAATACATTATTTGATTTAAAAAATATATTTTAATATTAAAAATTAAGATTTCAGATGTTTAAATTTTCCTATAAAAATAAAGGAAGCAGAATGGTAGTTCTAAGATGTATTGGTCCGTCTAAGTTTTTTCTCGAAAGAGTTTTATTTCCATTGGAAACTTTTACCTTTATGGCCCCATATGATGCAAGAATTGAAATATGGGGAAATGAATTATATGGACCTAAATTAGAGGAAAGGATACGTGTTCCTAAAAATGATGAAGCAAATATTGCGGCATAATTTTATTTTTAATTTTCATTCTAAAAATTATTTTTCTAATCATTTCAAAACAGGATAATTATTTGTTAAAGCTAATTGTTGAAGTCAAAATTATTTTAAAAAGATATAAAAACTGATTTATTTTCTAGTGGAATCAATATTAAAAAGATTGATAGATACTATTTATAAAATTAGGTATATTTTTATACTTTTAGATTTATTTATGGGTTAATTTAGGTTAATTTATGATTAAATTTAAAAGAATTAATGAGTCCCAATAAAGGTCCAAGTATTATTAAATACTGCGTAATAACATCTACAACCGCTTTGGTTTTGATAACAATTTCTATGTTACCTTTGGCCAAAAAGGCTTACAGGTGGAATATTTGTTTTGATAATACTATGAAATGGATTAATGAAAAGGAAGAGTCTTTGGAAGATTGGACTTTATCAGCAAAGCAATCATTAGCTGTAGGAGTATGCAATGGAGCTGTTTATGAGCCTTCATTAAAGTAAATTTAAAACTTATTTTCATGTATTAATTAGTTTTATATTTAAAAAATTATCTAAACAACTAAATAAAGTATCTCAATGAAAAAAATCAATCAGTTAATAGTTACATTCTTTAAAGACGAATCTTTGAGGAGTAGATCATTAATTATCGGAGGTTTGCCTTTAATTATTTTTTTGTTAATTTCATCTATTAATATTGAATGGGCAAAATATATTACAAATTTATTAAAAGATCTTTCGATATCAAATTTAGGTTCTATTTGGCTTCTAATGGTAGTGGGAATATCTATCCTGGCATTCTTTTTAGGATTTTCTCCAATTGGATCATTGAAAATTGGAGGGGAAGATGCAAAACCTTCATTAAAGTTTTTTGACTGGTGTGCTGTACTTATTTGTACTTTATTAGCGGGAGGAGGAGTATTTTGGTCAGCGGCTGAACCTTTAATACATTTTTTAAATCCTGCAAGTTATTTTTCAAATATAACGGGAGGAACTGCTCAGGCTGTAGATCCAGCTTTATCTGTTAGTTTTCTTCATTGGGGATTTCTTGCATGGGCATTAGTTGCGACAACAGTAACAATTACCTTTTCTTTACTTTCCCAAAATGGTTTTCCATTAAGACCAAGAAGTCTCTTGATTCCAATATTTCCAAAGTCAATTGTTGATGGACTTCTGGGTGATTTCGCAGACGGAATTTCAGTTGTTGCAGCTATAGCTGGAACTGTGGGACCACTTGGTTTCCTGTCCTTACAATTAAGTAATGCTGCAGCTAAATTATCTTTTTTAACAGATAATGCATTCTTGCAAACTTTTATAGTTATTTCTCTAACTTTAATATTTACTATTTCAACATTAAGTGGAATTCAAAAAGGAATAAAATTTCTTTCAGAAATTAATATTTGGTTAACTATTGTTTTAGGTTCTCTTCTTCTAATAATTGGACCTACTTTATGGCTTTCACAACATTTTATTAGCAGTAATTTCCTTTATTTAAGTAAATTAAAAGAATTGGCTCTCCCAAGTTTTGATGATTCTTGGGTTAAAGGTTGGACTATATTTTATTGGGCATGGTTTTTGGGTTATGCTCCCCTCATGGGACTATTTACTGCTGGTGTTAGTAAAGGCAGAACATTTAGAGAATTAATATTAGTTGTATGTATAGTTTGCCCATTTGTTACTAACTTATGGTTCAACATATTAGGTGGTAACGGTATATTTCTTGAGTTAAGTCAACCTGGAGTAATTTCTGAAGAATATGCAAGGGGTGGGGCTGCAGGAGTTCTGTTTTCTATTTTAAGCCAGCTTCCTCTCTCTCTGATCTTAATACCAATTTCAATATTGCTGATAATTTTATTTATGTGTACTAGTGCTGATTCGATTAGTTATGCTGCTGCTATTGTCGTTAGCGGGAAAGAAACTCCTCCGAGAAAAATAAGATTATTTTGGGCCTTAATGATTGGATTCCTTACAATTGCTCTTTTAAGAATTGGTTCTGGGGTTGGAGATCAGACGAGTATAGATGCTCTTCAATCTTTTATTGTTATTACAGCAGTGCCAGTAACACCATTAATAATTTCTACATTATGGACAGCACCTAAACTTGCATTGAAAGAATTTGCCAGAATAAAAAAATTACCTCAATAAATTAGAAACATCTAATTTCGCGTTGATAATAGACTTAAATTTTTAAAAAGTTTTAAAAAGGCGCATTTAGGCACAGATTTGATACTATTTGTTCACATTGTTGGTACAATGAGATACTATTACGTCAGAATTTCCTGAAATATATTTTTATGCTTTACAAATGTTAATATATTCAGTTATATTTCTTTACATACACATTTCTCATTAAATGGATTCAAACAAAGACATTTTAGACAGAGCTATTGGACGTCCAGCAATGATGGGCTTCATGCTACTTTTAGGTACTTATTTAGTAACTGGTCAACTTATTCCAGGGTGGTTCTAGATGGAAAACAATGCAAAAAGAAACATTGACCCACAAAAAATAACAGCTGAAAAACTAAATGGTAGATTTGCTCTTTTAGGAGTTATAGCCTTAGTTGGAGCATATGTTACTACTGGTCAAATAATTCCAGGGATCGTTTAATTTCTGTCTAATTTCATATATAAAATAAGTTTTTAAACTTAAAAGTTATGCCTATAATTTCATAACTTTTAGGTTTTTTTGTATGCTCTCTTATTAATCTTAGTAAAGACTTTAATTTTCAAAAATTTCAAAATTTAAGCTGCTTTATTATATTTATTTAATTCTCTACCTTTAAGAAGTATTGCTTCTTTAATCTTGTTTAAAGCTTTTAGTTTTAACATTTTTTGCTTTTCAGTGTCAAAACGACAATCATTAACTTCAGCAATCGCTAGTTTAACTTTTTGGAGTTTTAGACCCAATTCTTCACTTTGATTCATTGTTATTGATAATTTCACATATTTAACTCCAACTTTTTTCTGGAGTAAATAAGTAATTTATCTAAATAAATTAATAATCAATAAAGTACTCTTTTTTATTATTAGTAAAAATATAGTCTTTATAAATTATTTGTAGACTCTATTAATTCTTTTGTGATACCTTTTTCGCTCATTGAATGACCAGAATCAGGAACAATTATTAGTTTAGAGTTTTTGAGTTTTTTTTGTAAGTCCCATGCACTTCTCACAGGACAGACAACATCATATCTGCCTTGAATGATAGTTGTTGGAATAAGTTCTATCTTATTAATATTATCAAGAATGAAATTATCATCTAAAAATATATTATTAATAAAATAATGACATTCAATTCTGGCAAAAGCATCTGAAAAGCTGTTCTCCGCATTTGGATTCATCGTTATTTCTTTTTTATATAAATGACTTGTTGATAATTCCCATCTAGTCCATGCCATAGAGGCTTTTTTTCTTAATTCAATATTTTCTGAGGTTAAATATTCATAAAATGCTTTAATTAAATCATCTCTTGAAGTTTCAGGTATGACTGAAATATATTTTTCATACTCATCTGGAAAAATTTCACTCGCTCCATATTGATAAAACCACAAAAGTTCGAAATTTCTACATAAGAATATTCCTCTTAGCGTAAGGCTTAATACTCTTGTTGGATTTTCTATCGCATAAATCAATGAGAGGGTAGAGCCCCAAGAACCACCAAATAAATGCCATTTTTCTATTTTTAACTTTTCTCTTAGTTTTTCAATATCTTTTATTAATTCAATTGTAGTATTTTCTTTTAATTCTGAAAAAGGTTTTGATAGTCCACAGCCTCTCTGATCAAACTGGATAATATCGAATTTTTCAGGATTAAAGTATCTTCTGTATCTTGGCTGACTTCCTCCTCCAGGTCCTCCATGTATTATTAAAATTTTCTTTCCATTGGGATTTCCAGATCTCTCCCAATAAATAGTATGAATAGTGCTAACTTCCAAAAAACCTTTTTCTAAGGGTTCTATTTCTGGGAATAAAATTTCTTCTTTCATGTAATAAATATAATTAATTTATTTTTAAAAAACATCTTAAAAAAATAAAGAAAAGAAATAATATTTTTATATATAATTTCAATATAATTATTCATCAAAATGAATTTGATTTAGGATTATAGATAAATTCTAAAAAGAATATGCATCACTTCTTTGAAATCAATAGCTATTTTTGAACTTAAATAATTCTTTATAAAATGATTTGTTGAATTAGGAAGTAAAAAATTCTATTCGTCAAAGACATATTATTTTATTTAAATCAGTTAATTTCTAATTTAATTTAATATAATTTAATTTAAATTGATAATTATTATAGAGATATCCTTTGAATTGGATTTCATTAGTGTTAAAACTAGATTGAGAATTATTAAAGGTATCTAATGGGGTTAAATCTAAAGAAAAAGCTCAATTTAAATTCCTATCAATGGTGGCGTAATCATAGAAGATTTGTTACTTTAGCGGCTTTTTTGGCTCTATTTGCTGTGTATGTTAGAAATCCATCCGCAAACGACTTCAAGGTTAGAGATACTTGTGGTAAATTAAACTCTAGTTTTCAAATTACAGGTGAGGAGGCTTTGAAAAAGTTAAAGCTAAGTAAATTAAGTAATTATGATGATAGATCTTTAGCAAATTATTATTGTGATGGTTATTTTGGGTTAAATTAAATTAAGCTATTTAATGTTTAGAATAAATAAATATAGATTAACTTAATGCTTACAACAGAGAAGGTTATTGCACTTACAACGTGGATTAAGAACTGGAAAAATACATATGGGGAAAAGCCTTCTTTAGAAGAATGCATTACTTGGGTTGAATGGAATTTTGAAGATTCATCTGTTTCAGAAAGTGTAAAACAATCAATTCAAGAAGTTCTTTGCTGCAATGACTTTTAGATATTTTCTGAATACTTTTAAATACTTATTAGATATAAAAGATATAGTAAATATATATAGTGTTAGTTATCACTGCTATGCAGATTTAATTCCCTGAGATGGTAAAAAAACAAAAAAAGGTTTTAGTAACCGGTGCTTCAGGTTATTTGGCTCTTCATTGCATCTCTGAACTTTTAGAGAATGGTTTTTCCGTGAGAGGTTCTTTAAGAGATATAAAAAAAGAAAAAGAAGTTAGGCGAGCTTTGGGAAATAAAATTAAAGGTGATAATTTTGAAGTTTGTAAGTTAAATTTACTTGATGATTTCGGGTGGGACTTATCAACTTCTAATTGTGATTATTTAATGCATATTGCATCTCCATGTATCGTTAAAGAACCTAAAGATGAAAAAGATATTATTAATCCAGCCGTAAAAGGGACATTGAGAGCATTAAAGGCGGCTCATAAATCAAGTGTGAAAAAAGTGATATTGACATCCTCAATAGGTTCAATAGTTTTTGGACATAATAAAAAAATATGCGATCCAAGTCACTGGACTGATATTTCTGTTCCTGTTGGAGCGTATATAAAGAGTAAAACATTAGCTGAAAAAGCAGCTTGGAATTATGTTCATAATTTAAAAGAAAATTCTTTTAAAATGACATCAATACATCCTGGAATGATATTTGGTCCAGTACTTAGTAATCAAATAAATTCAACTTCAGCAAGTCTTATTATAAAAATGATTAAAGGCGAATTCCCTGCCTTACCAAATATTTATTTTTCAGTAGTAGATGTTAGAGATGTAGCAAAATTACACGTCGAATCATTAACTAATAGTAAGAGTGATTTTAAAAGGATAATTACCTCATCATCTAAAGCAATTTCATTTATGGAGATTTCAAAGATTCTAAGAAAAATAGGGCATAAAAAAACAACACTTAAAAAAGTGCCTGATCAAATCATAAAATTATTAGCAATATTTAATAAAGATATGAGAACTTCAAAATCTATGATCAAAAGAGGATATTTTTCCTTAGATTTATCCCAAACAAGTGAAATTTATAATTGGGAACCTACACCTTTCTTTAAAACAATGGTAGATATGAGTAATTCCCTAAAAAAATTTTTGTAGAAATAAAGAAATTTATTATTGAACGAATTATTTACCAATACTTACTAGCATGAAATACTTTTTACTAAATAATTTATTTAAGTGTTTAAAATGATTATTGGATGAATTTAGTTTTTAATATGAATGAAAAAAACAACGCTGATAATTTCTCAAGAATTAATGATTTTAATGATTTTTTAAATCAGGCAGATTTTTCATTCATTAAAACTCTTCATGCAGATCCTCAATCTACAGTTGATGGCAATGATCACAGTCCTAGGCAGGTTTACTCTGGACATTATGTGCCTGTAACACCAATAGCATTAACTTCTCCAAAATACATAACACATAGTGGACAATTTTTTAAGGAATTAGGATTAGGTGATAAATTAATTGAAGACGAGAATTTCATTCAATTCTTTTCTGGTAACCATAAATTTAAAATAAAAGATTTGAATAATATTGGTTGGGCGACTGGTTATGCCTTATCAATTTATGGAACAGAATATAATAGTCAATGTCCATTTCGTACGGGTAATGGTTATGGAGACGGAAGAGCAATATCTATTTTTGAAGGAGTTTTTAAAGGGCAAAGATGGGAAATGCAATTAAAAGGATCAGGTCCTACTCCATATTGTCGTGGTGGAGATGGAAGAGCTGTTCTTCGTTCTAGCATTAGAGAATTTCTAGCTCAAGAGTTAATGCATTCTTTGGGTGTTCCTACAACAAGATCACTTACTCTTTTTGTCTCAGAAAAAGATATGGTTAAAAGACCATGGTATCAAAAGGATTCTGATTCATTTGATCCTGAAATTATGGTTGATAACTATATTGCGATAGCTACTAGAGTTGCACCTTCTTTTTTGCGCATTGGTCAAATTGAGTTATTTGCAAGGCGTGTTAAGAATAAATCCCATGATGAATCTTTTCAGGAACTTAAAATGATTGTAGAGCACTTGATTAATCGAAATTATAAGGATGAGATATTTGATAATAAGCCTTTTTCTGAACAAGTTATTGAATTAGCCTATTTGTATAGAAAGAGACTTACTTCTTTAGTGGCTAATTGGATTAGAGTCGGATATTGTCAGGGTAATTTTAATAGTGATAATTGTGCTCTTGGAGGATATACACTTGATTATGGTCCATTCGGATTTTGCGAATTATTTGATCCACAATTTCAACCATGGACCGGAGGAGGTGAACACTTCTCATTTTTTAATCAGCCTTTAGCTGCTGAATTAAACTTTAAGATGTTCTGTTCTTCTATAAAACTTTTAGTTGAAAAAGATAAAAGTTCATCAAATAAACTTGATGAAATTATGCATGGATTCACTAAGTGCATGGAAGAAGAAATTCAAATTATGTGGAGTAAGAAATTAGGAATCAAAATATATGATGAAAATCTTATTAAAAACCTTTTTAATTTGATGATTAGCACGCAAGTTGACTACACCAAATTTTTTAGAATTTTATCTAATATTCCTAATAACGTAAATGATCTAAAAGATAGTTTCTATAAACCATCTACAAACGACCTTGAATCAAGTTGGAATATTTGGTTGGAATCTTGGAAAAGTTGTTTAGATAAAAGTTTTGAACTTAAGGATATTTCAAATTCTATGCTACAAATAAATCCAAAATATACTTGGAGGGAGTGGTTAATTGTTTCTGCTTATGAGAATGCTGAGAAAGGTGATTATAGCGAATTTAAAGACTTGCAAAATCTATTCAAAGATCCTTATGGAAATAATTCATCTGAGTCAAATAAAAAATATGATCGCTTAAGACCAAATAAATACTTTAATGCAGGAGGGGTGTCCCACTATAGTTGCTCTTCATAGATTTAAATTTTTATTTAATTTAAGTAATTAATCTAATAAATTTATATTTAAAGTTGACATATTGTTTATTTAATGTAATTTTAAATTAAATATTAGTTAAGAAGATGAAAAGAATTTATAAAAAATATGTTGAATTAATCAACCTCGCTGAAAATGCTAATGGGAGAAAAGAAGTAGTAAGTCTTCTAAAAAAAGCTGCTAAATTGAAGTCTATGTCTGAATATAAAACTGCAGCATAATATCACTATTTTTTAAATAAATTTAAATTATTAAGTTAACTTAATTAGAGTTATTTCTGTTCATATTAATAATTTACAGTCCATAATCTTCGATATTTTGAGCGATACTCCTCAAAAGCTCTACTATTTCAGAATCATCGCAATTAGTATCATCCTTTAATCCAATTAATTCATCTTTAATAGCAACATTTGTTGACCACCAAATACCTGTACTATTAGTATCATCAAAATCAAATCTACCCATCTTTTTTAATATTTAAATTTAATAAGTAAATTTTATAATAAAGATTTAGAAATAACCATTGATAATTAAACTGAAAAATCAAATAAAAATGGAAAATTACTTAATTATTATCAAAGTTTTAGGTACTTGATTTATCAATAGCAAGTAAAAGGCCTCCTATTAAAGAGATATTCATGATTAAATGAATAGGATCAAAATTTACTAAGTGAAAAATCACAGTAGTTGGTATTAAAAAAATAAGTAAAAGAGAACTACCTAATTTAATTTTTTTTGTAAATATCAAAAGGAATGATCCAATTACTAGTACTAAAATAGCTGCGACTAAAAATATTGCTGATAAAAACTCTGGAAAACCTTGAGCCGCAATATATTCTGTTTTACCACCAAAATCTAAAATTTTGCTTGGAATAGCATTTATGAATATTGCACTTAAAAATAATCTTCCAAGAAAATTCAGAGAATAAAATCTTTTAAAGTCCATAATTTAATGTCATTAATTTATAAATAACTAAAAATATAAAAGTTTTCAATCTTTATAAACATGTAAAACAAAATTTTGTATTATTTTACTTTAATTAGTTATTTATTTCTCTTAATTAGGTAAAGATAATTTTTTTATCTATGTCGATTTTAAAAACTTTGCACAGTAACAAAGGCAATTTTATTTCTATTTAGATAATAAATTAACTAGTTGTCTTCATTAAGATCAGAGTATTCTATTTCTTTAGATAGTGGTAATTGTGAAGCACTATTTGTAGATTCTACTAATAACTCAGTCAGGGCCTTATTTTTTTTAGAGCTTTCAGCTATGCTACCTAGAGCTCCTAATGATGCACTTGTGCTTAAAGAAGTAGCTATGATCCCCAAATATAAGCTCTTATTCATATCTTTTGAATTAAATCCAAAAGCATAAATTAATGTTCCAAATACGCCTAAGCTTGCAAGAACCTTACAGCTTAAGCCACTCCAGGAGCGTGTCTCTTTGGCAGCTTTAATTTGTTCTTCCATATCAAAATTTAATATTTACAAATAATCTAATATTTTTTTGCTTTCTGCCCATCAAAATAAATACTATTTTTCTTAATTTTAATAATTTTGTAATTAATATTTTTTATTTTGTATATTTTGCTTATAAGCAAAGAAAATAATTTTATTTAATTATTTAAATGTATTCTGAATCTTTTTTGCAAATTAACTACATAGAATCTAAATGTATAAAAAAATACATAGATGTGTAATAAATTGTTAATTAAAGCCTTCTGCTTTCAAATTTACTCTAAAGTATTGGAGATTAATTAAATACAATGGTTACAACTTCTAGCGATCCAACTCTGCTAATAGTTCTAGGAAGTATTGGCGTCCTTTTATTTGGTGCTATTGGATACGGTATATATACAACTGCTGGTCCAAAGTCTAAAGAATTAAGAGATCCAATTAAAGAGCATGCGAGGATGCATGAATTAGGAATAGCTCATGGGCATGGAAAAGATAATAAATAATTAGATTTTCAATTTAAAAATTTTTAGAAAATATTTATAGATTATTTATTTTAGTTAGATATGGCTTGTTCTAGCTCTTTTAGAAATTCCTCTTTCTCTTCAATGTTCAACTTGTAAGAGCAAATTAATTCAACTTCTGATGTGAAATTGTTTAATAACTCTGATATCTCTTTTGTATTTTCAATATTAACCGAATTAAAGAAGTATTCATACTTTAAGATTGTTTCATCATCAAGACCTCTAAACATATTACTCTCTACTGATTTGCAATACTTGTAAGCTAAATTTCTTTCCGTATTCGTTTCATTTGAAAACACAGGTATGCTAAATAATATAAGAATAACTATGAACAATATATTCATAATTACAAATTTATATAATGATGCTATTTTTAAAAATAATTTATCAATTTTAAAAACCATATAATTATTTTTTCTAATTATTTTTTCTTTTTATCTAATTTGCTGATAAAGTTTTTTATGAGTGGCGGTGCAATCAATGCATAAATAATGAATAGTAAAACAAAAATAGATATTTGGTTATTGTCCATATCCTTTCGGTTATATATTTGCTAATAAATTAGTCTTTTCCTTTTCCTGCTATTATAGATTAAATAATTTAAAAACCATGTCGAGTGAAAACAATCTAGAAAAAAGTAGTCAAGATTATAAAAAATCCCAATACGGTAGTTGGTATAAAAAAAGTGCAGAAAACAAGAAAAAAGTTCCTGATCCACAAGAAAATTCATTTATTAATAAGCTTAAAAAGCTTTTTAATAAATAAAGAAATTAATGACTTAAAAAAGTGGATAAATTAATTATTTGACTTGATAAACTTTAGATCGACCATTACATTTTCTAACAGCCCAAGGTATTGTTTTATTAATGCTTTCCTCCCTTATACATGTATTTTGATAATCAGCCCAAAGTGTCAATGGCCTCAAATTTATCGCAATTAGGCTAAAAATTATTATTAAAGAAAATATAAATAATGATAGTAATGTATAAATAAAATTTATATTTTTATTTTCCATTTTTAAAAATGTAATACTAAGACTTTAATTTAATTTTCTAAAAATTCAACATTATTATGATACTTAAGCTAAAAAAATAAAATTTATCTCAGGCTTGTAAATTACTCCTTAAAAAGTAAAATTTATTAGTAGTAATATCAAAATGAAATGCCTCCTTACTTAAATTTAATTTTGTATATTGCCGCTGGTTCTGCCCTTGGTTGCTTAATGCTCTTTACAGGTATACCTGCAGCACCTCTTTTAGGTGCTATTATCGGTGCAGGTTTATTAAGTGTAAGCGGCAAGATTGAAATAGCTAATTGGCCTTTAGGTACAAAAACTTTATTAGGAATTGGTATCGGTACCGTAATTGGGACAGGGATTAATAGGGAGACTTTAGGAGAATTACAAGTTCTTTGGAAACCAGCATTGCTAATAACATTTTCCCTTTTATTAACAGGAGTATTAGTTGCTTTAGCTATAAGTAAAATTCTAGGAATAGATCCTATCGTGGCTATTCTTGGTTCTGCTCCTGGTGGGACTATTGGGATGAGTTTGATAGGAGCGGAATATGGAGTGGGAGCGGCTGTGGCAGCTCTTCATGCAGTGCGTCTCATAACAGTTTTGCTCTTAATACCCGCATTATTAAATTTATTTGGATTTCACAATAATATCGATTTACCAAAATAAAAATTATATAGAAATCTTTATATAGTTTTTTTATTTATTTAACTATATAAAAATGTCTCAATGAACGTCTTTAAAACTTCTTTAAAAGACAATAAAGAATTATCTAATTGAGATTTTCCAAAAGAAATTATAATTGGAATTCCCAAAATTATTCCACTGAAAAATAAAATTATAAATATACAAGCAATTCTAATAAGCCATTTTGTAAAAGGGTCAATAATTTTTATTTTATCTAAGTTATTTATTTCAGATTCTTTACTTTGAGTTGAAGAAAACATCTTGATTATTTAATTTGTTAATCACCTTAAAATAACAACTAAGACTTTATCAAGAGTACTTGATACAATAATTTGTCAAATTTACAAAATGATATATTGATAAATAAACGAATTTTAAAAAATATGCAAATAAAAAGTTTTATATAATTTGAAAATATCTAAATTAACTATTTAGTTTTCTTTTTTGCTTTTCACTTGTAAGTCTTTTTCTTGTATATCTTGCTTTAATAGCTAAATCAGTTATTGAATAAATACTAAATAATAATATAAATATTCCTATTGGATATTTCATTTGAATTTTAATAAATAATTTATATATAACGTTGATTGATTATTTTTTCAATAATTTTTAATATATTATCTACAAATATATTAGGTAATAATTTTAAATTATTTTTAAATTTTAAATTTAAATTTTAATTAAAGTTGATAAGTTTATCTTTTTCTCTGATTAATTTCTTTATCTATTATTCCAATTAATGGGATTATAAAGTTTACATTAATTCCCACAGTAAACCAAAGATATAATATAATAAAAACAATTTTTAGAGATAAATTATTAGGCACTGAAATATATAGTTTCAAAAAAGAACCTAAAAATAAAATTAAAACTCCTGCTAATAAGAAAAATTTTAAAAAAGAATAAATAATATTCTCTAATTTCATAAATTAATATGGAAAATTATATTTTTTATTTTACTACTTTTAAAAAATAAATCTTACATTATTAATGAACATAGTTAAATAGAATTGTTCACTGCGATAACTAATATATGCATAATAAAGTTATAATTTTTTCTCAATTTAAACTTATTTGACCAATTAACAATATTTAAGAGATCCCAATACCAAAAAATGAATTAGATATAAATAAAAAGCTGAAAAATAATAGAAAGCCTAATCCAATCCAAGAAAGTAATTTTAAAAAACTACCATATTTATTTTTGTCTGGTACTAAATTACTATTTATTGTATCCATCGCCATCCATGCGAATACGGGTGCTGATAAGAAACTTCCTGTCATGGCTCCAAAAACAAAATCTTTAACGCCAATTCCTCCAGATTTAGCAAGAAGTAGCGCAATTAATGAAGCAAAAATATGAATAATCATCCAGTTCTGAAATCTGGTTTGTTCTAAAGAAGATTCCATTCTTCCTAAATCGGTTCCTTTTATCAATCCTTGAATTGATGAAATACTTCTTGGATAAGCATCTAAGCACGTCAATGTTGTACTAAACATTGCTGCGAAGGAAGCTGGAATTATTACCCATTTTGACCATTCTCCTATTGATTCGGTATAAAGTTTGATTAAATTCTGAGCAAATGCAACTCCACTTCCAGATAACATCCCATCGCCAGTACCATACATAGTTATAGCTCCTAAGGTTACAAAGAAAATTGCAGTTATGATAGTTAAGAAGTATCCAAGATTAAAATCAAATTCTGCCTCTTTAATTGTGGGTTTATATTTGGAAACCTTATTTTTGGAAAACATCCAAAGTGAAGGCCATACACATAGTTCAACTGGACAAGGCATCCATCCCATTAATGGTATGAGAAAAGATAAATTAGAAAGTCTCCATGGGCTCCTCTCTGAGTTATAAAAAGTTGTAATTAGCTCATTGTTTAAACTACCTTTTGTTATTAGAGAAATGACTGCGAAAAAAGTTAATATTGTTAGTAAAGAAACCAATATTTTAGATAATCTGTCTAAGGCTTTGTATTTGCCAATTAATAATATAAATCCACACACAACTAACACCATTATTGATAAATCCATCGGTGGGGAATTTGAAAATAATGGAATATTTGTCAAAAGAACTCCTGAAACGAAGCTAACAGCGGCAATTGTGAAAGTTCCTGTTATTAAGCTAACGATAAGAAAAATAGGAAGGTATGAAGAATTTCTCCTTTTAAAACCCTCTAATAGTGACATCCCTGTTGATGCAGTAAAGCGTGTCCCAACAAGTAAAAATGGATATTTTAGAAAATTTGTAATTAGTATTAGACCAACTAATGAAAATCCAAATCTCGCGCCGGCTGTAGTCGATGACATTAGGTGAGAACCTCCAATTGCAGCACCAGCAAAAATTATTCCAGGACCTATAACTTTTTGGAGTTTTGAATTAAACAAAGGCATATACTTTTTGTATTAGTTTTATATTCTCTCCTTTTCATTAGTAAAGCAAGATTATTATGTTTTGAAAAAAATTAATACATTTAAAAAAATAGCTTTAAAGATTCTTATACAAATTTTTATTGAATTTATCAAAATTTATGATATTTTTTTAAACCATTTATTTTTCCAATCTTGTGAACTTTTCTTTGCTGATTCTAAGTATTCTTCTGATCTAAGATTTAGTTGCATAGCCTTTTTCTCTAGATTTGAAGCAGCAATAAAATCCCTTTTCTTTTTATTAATGAATAAATTCTTTTTTAAATTCTTAAAAATATTTATCATTTATATAATATATATACTTATAAAAATGTACTAGATAATATCTATATTGACAATATTAAATATCTTATAAAATATGGTTTATAGGTTTTTTGAATCTTTTATAATTTATAATTATTAATATTTTATTTGTTAGAAACTTATTATTTCTAATTTTTTAAATTAAATTAAATTAATTTAAATTTATTTTATTTTATTTGCATTAACAATTTAATTGCTGGATATTAATTATAGTAATTCTAATAAAATGAATTTCTTAAAAATACTATACATTACTTTGATATTATTAAGTACTACTTTTTTTGTTCAATTTATAATACTCTACAAAAATAATAATTTAGAGAAGGGAGAAGAAGAGCTTAATAATCAAAGTGATAAAATTGAAAATTGTATTGACGTTGAGAATAAACTTCAAAGAAGTATCTATGAAAATATAAAATTAAGTGAATACTGTATAGATAACTTTATTACTAAATGATCTTAACTTGATAATCTTCGTAAAATAATACCATTTTATAATATTTAAGTGATAATTTCTCTAACCTTTCATCAAATACAGAATTTCTAAATCTTGTCTAGAGTCAGATATTTTTTTCTTTAAGAAAATTAATTCATCTTGACTCATTTTTGATTCTTTTATCATCTCTTCGGCTTGATTGATAGCATGCTCTATATTTTTAATTTTTAAATCTCTAATTTCAGGATTACTTTTACATGTATTAATTGTAAGCAAATCTAACATTTCAATAAAAATTTACTCTACTCTATTAGATTTAAACGAATTATTGAAGAAATAACTATAATAAAATTAAGAACCTTAACCTTATCCAACCCTTCTTATTTCCAGTAAGGGTTTTTTTTTGTAAGATTAAAAAAACATTTAAAAAATTGGAAGAATCTGAATTTAATCCTGATATCCAGGAAAAAGTTGAATCATTAGCAGAAAATGCAAATGATCAAGATATTAATAAAGTAGAAGAAAAAAATACTCAGCTTAACTTGAAAAATGATTCTATTTTTAAAAGGGTATTGGAGAATGGTTTTGATGGCATAACTACTAATCCAAATTATAAATTATTAGCACTTTTAATAATTCTTTTAATCAATTTATCTTTATTCTTTCTAGTTGGGAATTTAGGAAAAACATTCCTTAAAAATTCTGGAATTTTAGGTTAATCTTTTAACTTTTTGTTTTTATTAAACTTAAGTTTTTCATACCTTAAATCATTTCTTGTGATTTCTATAGGATCACTACGATCCAACGATCCATGTGTAGGGCAATAGTAAGTCATCATCATCCATGTTTTATTTTTAGACATTATTTTTTGATTAAGTTTTAACTTTCTAAGATGGAAATTCATATTTCATGAATTATTTTATATTTTCTTTGGTTTTAGTTTACAATCAAAAAATAATTTTTTAAATATGGTAGTTTCAAGCTGTTTGTATTTTTAAAAATGGAAAATGACCCAGAAAATCCAGTAATTTATTTATCTAAAATAATTAAAAAATTGGATATTAAGAACAGGAATGGAATAGTAGCATTATTAATAGTTAATATACTCGTTATTTTATTACTCAAATCATATCTATTAAGTGCAGGCTTACTTTCTTAAATTAAAAATAGACAGGTTAAGCACTTTCAAATTGTTTTGCTAATCTAAATGCCTTTTTAATAATTAAAAATATACCATAAGCAGCAGCCAATATTGGTATTATTATAAATGGATTTGTTGAATAGTCTTTATAGTTTTTGACACCTTCAACATATTCATAACCAGAGCATTTCAAGTATAAAAAACTAAAGAATGTAATGCTCCATCCAATTATTGAGAGAATACCTCCTTTTTTATCACCTTCATAAAACCTATCTAATCCTAATCCCCATCCTCCGATAAGAAATATACCTCTGACGATTGAATTTTTTTCTTTTTCTTTAAACATTTTATAATAAATTTAACCTAAATTTAGCTCAGAAAAATTATTTTTGCGATAAATTAATTTTTAATTAATTTTTAGATCAAGTATATATTTAATAAATTAAAGATAAATATTTAAATATTAATTAGTAATAAACTTATTTTTTTTTTTTTTTTTAACTATTTTGTTGATTTATCATATTAAATAAATAATTATTTAGTAATATTATTTCTTATGTAAATAAAAATTGACCCATAAATGTCATTCATAATTCTAAGATCTTCATCAATAAAAATTATTGAGACTTCACAATTTGGATTGACTTTATTCCATGGTAATTTTTTCCATACGTCTTTCACTGGGTACCATTTATCCATTAAGAATTTGCTAAAAATGGGAATTTTGTTTAATCCTAAAACCTCAGTAACTTTTGTTTTATTAAGGCTCATTCTAAGTTTATTGTCTACTAAAATTAAGTCATCTGCTAATGTTGTTACCGATCCTCCAAATGTTGGAAGGAGTTTAAACCAACCAATTATAGGTATTGTTGTAAGTCCAAATATTATGGTGTCAAATGTTGATAAAAACTCTTTTTTTTCAAAGTCAATCGTTTGTGATATTTTTCCAATAGTAGATAGACCAAATGAACTTACCTGTAGTTGATGTAATTTAAAAAATAAATCACTCTTTAATTTATTATTAAGAGCATTTTCTATTGCTAAAAAAAAAGGAGAACTTCTAAACAACTCTACATTTGAAAATATTAACTCCCACTCACCACTAATATTCTCTTCTGATATTGGATCACTATAATTTCTTAAATCTTTTATGAGTTTATTTATTTCAGTTGTTTTTTCCAAATATATTGGTGAAATTAATTTATTCAGCCTTTGACCTCGATCTGTTAACGCTGATAATTTATAAATTTCTTGCTTTAATTTTTCTTTGGCTAACATAATTATTAAACATTTAGTCAATAATACTTATAATTTTTAAATTTATAGAGTATAAATTCTCAAAATAAAAGATTCAGCTACTCAATTTCTTTTAAGTCTCACCTCAACTTCTTTCAATTGTTGATTCAAATGACATTGTAATTTTATTATTTCTTCGAGATTAGAACACTTTTATAACTTTTATTTTTTAATTAGATTGTTAATCTACTATATAAATTTTTATTAATTTACTCTAGTTTATCTTTAAATTTCTCAAGATCTTTTTTAGTCATAACTAAGAATGTAATATAAAATAAAGTCCACTTCAAATATCAGTAAAGGTATTAAGATATTAACTGACTATACAATTTCAATAATTTTTTACTCTTATTTCTATAGAAATAGTATCTATATGCCTTAAATATTTTTTGAATATTTCACTAGTTACTTTATAAATATATAATTTGAATAATAATTATTCTAAATTAATGGGTGAAGCTAAGAGGAGAGAAAAACTAGGCCTTCCTCCTAAAGAAATTAAGTCAACTAAAAAAGAAATAAACTCAACAGGTAAATTAAATCAAATTTTAAATAAATACCCTTTTCTTCCTTATATTCTTGGTATCTCGTTACTATTGATACTTATTTTAGATTTGATCAATTACTACGGATAACCTAAAAATTTAGAATATTGGAAATTTATTTGTCTAAATTTGTAAAAAAATCTATTAAAATTATGCAATAAATTATTCGACTAATTTTAGTTATCTAATAATCTGATTTTTACCACATTTATTAAAAAATTTTTCCATAATAATAATACATATAAATCAAAATGAAAAAAATTATCTTAACAACACCACTTGCATTACTTTTCAGTATGTTTATTTTTGATGCAGATTTAAAGGCTGCTGGTTGTAGTTCTCATAAAAATAAAAATGTCAAAGTTGAATGTTCTTTAACCGACGATAATTGCGATAATAAATTAGATAAGAAATTTAATAAGGTTGATTCATAAATGTTTGAAAATTTTGGTACAGCAATTGTTCAAGCTGTAGGATTCTTTGGTGTATTTGGTTTTTTTGTTTACCGTCTTCTTTCAGAAAAAGTTTCTAATAATCTTTCTAAAGAAAATACTAAAATAAAATCTTCAAAACCAATTAAATCAGCTAACTTTGAAAATAAAAGATTTTTTGGTAGAAAGAAGAATGTTGAAAAAAAAATTGAAGTTAAAAAAGAAAATAAGAAAGGATGGTTTAATCGCTAGATAATAGACTAATTTTTCTTTTTCAATTTTTTCAAATTTATATTTGTAAAGCTTTTATTTTAATTATCATATTTATGCAATAATATCTAAAATTTATTATTCATGGATAAAAAAGGGTATACAACAGAGAGTGGTGGAAGACAAAATGGCTTTGCCTTGGAACCTGAGATAAATGTTATTTCTGAAGGGGAATCAAAAAAATCTCTAATTATTTTTTCAATTATTATAATTTCTTTAATTTTGGGATTTGTTTATTACTTAAAGGGTTATTAAGTATTTAAAAGATAAAATCTCTTTATTGACTTGTTAAATTTTAAAGAACTTATTTAGGTTTATTACTGGTAATCTAATGAAAGTGTTAAATGTACAGCCGATACTTATAAATGTAAAAGCTAGTAGAAGAGGAAGATGGTAATTAGCAAGAATAATTTTGTCCATTTTTTTATAGGGTACTTATAGTTACCAGGTCAGTTAAATCTCTTGAAATTAGATAATTTTGAAAAACATCGGAGTAAAAAGCTTTTTTGGCAGCAATTTTTGAGTCAAATTCAATCACCATGCCGACGTTACCACCATCCCAATAAGAAGAATCTGAATCTTGTGTAATATCCTTTTTAATGATAATTCCTCCAACAGATTTTAACCAAGGCAGTACTGTTCGAATATATTCAAGAAATAAGTCTGAATTTCCGATAGAAATCTTTTTCAACCAATAGCTTTTATTCATTAATTAATGATAATCTTTGAAGAATATAACATATTAAAGTTAAGTATTTTTGCTCAACCTTAATTTTTGTTTAGTATGTAGTGATTTTTGGGAAATGCTTTCTAAGTTCTTGTCAATTAAAATTTTAAAAATAATTCAAACATAAATAAGCAAAGAAAGTTTGATATTTATTATCAAAAAACTTTTATATGACATATATTTGTCGAAATTTTAAATGTATTAGATTGATTGAAAATTAATATATATTTATAAATAAATTTTTCATTCGAGATCAAACGTTATCAATCATTATTCCTTTACCTAGTTATTTTTAACACAAAAATGATTGGCATAAATTTAAAGACCTCTTTAGGCAGCTCATATGAAGCGTATTTAAATAATTCTTCCAAGTAAAAACCAATATCAAAATTAAAGAGTGATTTCTTTAAAGCGAACCAAAATGTATAATCAAAAACGTATCTAACCTTGAGAAATATAAATTCCCAGTGAATAATTCTCCAATATTTTTCAAGAAAAGAGCAGAACATGAGCCAAATTAAGACAAATAAAAAGGTTTTAATAAATTTAAAAAATTTTTTCATTTTTAGAATTTATTGTATTAAAAAATATGTTTCTTAAAAACTCCGTAAACCAAAACTATGAAATAATCTTAAATGTTTTCATAAAAAATAATTTTTAAAAAGCAGGTGAAATAATTCACGGTTTTATACGTATATATGTATAAAATGATATTTCTTTTGGTTCAAATATTAAAAATAATAACTATTAATTTACATTGTCCTAAATAAAAAGAGGAATATATGAGAATAAGGCTACGTAAATTAATGTTCCTCAAGATGGATTTCAGAGTCGTTTTAGTTATCGCACCACTTGTAATTGCTTGGATATCAACTGTTTATTGGTTAGGTAAATGGGATGTATTCCGTTTAACACCTCTTGGACTTCCAAAAAAGGATGTAGCTCCTTTTAAAAATTATCAAGTTTGGGAAGACTCTGCACTTGTACCTGAAAGTGGTAGACCAGAAGAAGGTTATCCTGTTTTCACTGTAAGAACTTTAGCTGTAAATGCATTGGGAATTCCTACAGTTTTTTTTCTTGGCGCAATACTAGCCATGCAATTTTAAATTATTTGAATTGTTTATTTTTCTATTGATTTTTACGAAATTTGCTTACTAATCATTCACATTATATAACTATTCTTACTAGGCTCTAGAAAAAATCTTTTAAATGCAAATCACATATGCTTGGAGTCTATGTCTCTCAATTTTAGTTGTTTTGGCCTCAATAATACCTCTTACCTTAGGAAGGATTAAAGCTGGTTATTCTGTTGAAAACATGTCAGCACCAAGGGCCTTATTTAATGATTTACCTGATTTTGGTAAGAGGGCAGTTTGGTGCCATCAAAATTGTTGGGAAAGTATTTCATTACATGCGCCCGCTTGTTTATTTTGTTTATTAACATCGCCAGATTCAAATTTAGCAATAATTGCTGCTTGGACTCATCCTTTTGTGAGGATTTTGTATATTATTTCCTATGTCCTTAATATTCCAGCTGCAAGAGGTCTATCTTGGGCTACAGGACTTTTATCTACTATCATCTTGTATAAGGAGGGCATTACTCAGATTCTTTAAGAAATAATATTTCTAATATTTTGTAATCTCAAATTCATTTATTAATTTACTTAACAAATCTAAATTTTAAGCTTATTTTGTAAGTCTAGTTCTATAAATTAATAAAGCATGAGTGCCTAACCAATATTTCTTTCCAGCATAAATATCTCGTCCCAATTTATTACTTATTGATTTTTAATGATCTTTGCACCATATGAAAAGTTTAAAATTATCTATTGATGAGTAATATCAACCTCTTGATCAACTGAGACAATTGTCTATTTAACTTCCAAATATTTCAATCATAATGTTTGAAATCATAAAGTTTAATTCTTTTTTATAATTAATTTCTGAACAACTTTAGTCTTATTTGATAATTTATAGCAACATTCCTCAACTAAACTTGCTACTAAAAGAAGATACCAGTCATTACTATTTAATTTTCTTCTACCAAAAATTTCGTATTCTATTAGTGGATTCTTTAAATTATAGTAATTTCATTTTTTGAAAAATAATTCAATACTTTCAATGTATGTAATAAAAACTTTAAACCAGAAATATGCTTTACCTTCTATGAATTTTTAAACCTTCTAGTATATTTCTATGAATTAAATTTTCATTTATAGTGGGATTACCAAACTATTGATCTAGATTTTTATTCCCATATTGATCAATCTCATTTAATCTCTTCCTTTTTTCTAAAAAATTATATTTATTATCTACAATAATCAGTTTAATTTTATCAATAAATTAATTTGAACCTTGATTAATTAGTAGCTTTTTTTTTTAATTCATTAATTAGCCAATAAATAAAAATAAAGAGAATTGGTATTGTGATGGCTAATGTTGATTTCATAAAAAGATATTTATTTAATATAAATTAAAAAATTTTGGTTTTCCTTACTAGAAAATTATTTTTTGTGATTAGAGTTGAGTCTTTAACATCAAATCCACTTATTGCTGATATTTCTCCCTTTATCCCCTCTAATGTTAGTTGTTCTATTATTCCTTTAATAACTTGATCTTCAACTAATTTTCTATCAATTCTTTCAGGTGTTATGTCTGATAACCATTTAGAGGTCTTTTTTTTGACGACTTCTGTTGAATTTGTTATTTTAAGATAAATTGCCATTAATCTTTATTAAGTTTAATAATTATAAAGCAGTTTATTTATTATTTTTATCTTTACTTTCCCAATCAAGAAATTGAAAGACAAAAATAGCGAATATTGAAAAGAAAATAATAAATAACCCTAACCATCCTAAAAATTTATTCTCGATAAATAAATTTGTCAGCATTGAATTCTCTTGATAATTTGATTCCATTTCATACTGATATAAATCAATTACTTGAAGAAAATATTTTTTAAAAAATTCACTAACTAAATTTGTCATTCTGGTTGACTTTTATGGGGTATTACTTAAATTTTTCAAACAATTATCTAAAAAATCAGGTCTTTTTCTAGCAACTTTAAAAGTTTCTTTATTTATCAGAACAATATCTATACATGCCTTTGTATGAATAATGTTCCTTAAATTAGTAAATATAGAGTTAACTTTTATTCGAGGTCCTTTGTTTGTAATAAAAGAGCTTTTAACAATAATTTCCTCGCCAATCATTATTGGTATTAGATACTTTATTTCTATCTTATAAACTGGCATCTCATAGCCCCTTTTAAGAAGCTCCGTATATTCTATTCCTGCATTAGCAATAGAATCTATTCTAGATTCTTCAAGCCAATTTAAATATGTGCCATGCCACATAACTCCAGCATGATCTGTATGTTGTGGTAAAACCTTTTTTTTTAGTTCCCACCTTTTACAGCTATTCATCAAATCTATTTTGTTTATACATTAAGCATATAAGAATGATAAGCTATTGTTAATTATTCAATCTTAAATATTATTCAAAAAATAAAGTTTTAATTATTGATCTTATTATGTTTAGAAAAAATGATAAAGATAGGAATTTAAAAAAGATCTTTCAGTGGGAAGATTATTTAAATTGGAGTAAAATGTCAGCAGAACAAAAAGTTAATTTAAAAAGAGCTTGCCTATTTCCTCTTTTTGCTTTAATTGTTTATAACTTTTTATCTGAATTTACTTATGCAATTTTATTATTAGTATGTATTTATCTGCTTATAAGATTAAGAAATAGAAGAAGAATCTCTAAATAAATAATATTTGTATTTACTTATCTAATTAAAATTCTTAAATAATGATTCTTTTTATTACTTAATAAAAAAATATTTCATAGAAAGATAAATGAATTCGACGTCATAGCAATTATTTTAATCATTAATTATTTGTATGATTTAATGATTAAAAAAATATTTTCAAATAATATTATTATTTCTTTTATGCAACTAATGTATTAAGAAATGCCATCTATATAAACTCGAAGTCTTATAATAAGAAAAATTTAAATTATATGGAATTTTTAAAGTTCTTTATTTTTGGTATTGCAGGAGTAAGTCTTATCATTTGGGTAGCACTTATAGCTTTGTGGCATGTATATATGTTCCCAAGATTTTTTAAGCAAGATAATGTTTCTTCGACAAACCAAAATATAAATTCAGATGAATTAGAAACGCAACCAATACTTGGTTCATTATTAAATAGTGATAATTTACCTGAAATACCAGATAGAAAAAAATACTCTATGAAGTCGCTTGTTGTGGCAGATTTTGGAAGACTGAATAATTTGAAGTTAGACCCACTTTACACATCAGTCTCTTTAGGTGTTGTATTCGCAACCTTTACAATAATTACATATGGCCTTCATAGTGGATTCCCTCAAGCCTAGTTAATTTAACTATAACAATAGAAAATAATTTGAATAATAATTTCCATATATAAACTAATTTTTACTAAAGTTTTACTTTTTTAATCAAAACAAATAGAATAAAATTATTTGGTAGGTATGAAATTTATTCTTACTACTCTTATAGTATTTATTCTTTCTTTCTTAGTAAATTCTCATATAGTTATTGCAGAAGAGATTGATAACTCTAATGAATTAAATAAAGATTCTTTAGACAGTATAGAGAATGTCAAGGATAATAAAAAATCCAAGAAATCAAAACAAAGTGAAGGAGATATCTTTGGTGATGAACAAACATTTCCTTTCGTTGCTGGGTTAGGAAAAAATGCGGCACATTAATTAAATAATTTTTTTATATTGATTTTAATTATTTATTTTTAAATTTTGAAAGGTTTAAGAGTTCTTGAATTAGCACAAGCTCTAGAGGCTGATTATTCAGATATCCTTGCTATTTGCGCAATCCTAAATTTAACTGCAACTTCAAGATTGAGTACTCTTTCGTTTGAAGATTGTAAGAAAATTACAGATTATTACGAGAGCAACAATAAAAAATAAAGATTTTTAATTTTATTCAATATTTTTAATCATTGAAATTAATGTTTTATGAATTTCATCTTCTGAAATTTCTTCTCTGAACTTTATTACAGCAAATTTATTGTCATATTTAATTTTCATTGAAGTACTATTTATTTCCTCCATTTTTGCATCTTTAAATTGTTGAATGTTGGCATAAAACTTCAAATATTTATAAACAGAATCTATATGATCTTTATTCATATGATCGCAAACTCTTTTACTAGTTTTTTCAGTAATAAATTTCATATGGAAATAAGTTAATTACTTTAATATTAATCACTATCTAAATTCTATAAAAGGTTTTAACTTTTATTTTTTAGTTTATGAATCATTAATAAAATTTCATCTTTGGCTTCTTGAGGATTCTTAGCTCTTACTAAATTTTTTCTTAAATTCTGAGCACCATCAAAATCATTACAAGTCCATGCTATGTATTTTCTAGCCATAAGTAATCCATGTTCCCCTTTCTCAAATATTAATTCATCAATATGTTCAATTAGCAATTGCAACTTTTCCTCTGTTGTAGGTTTTTTAAAGTTTTCTAATCCTTTAAGTGCAAAATCAATTTCTCCTATTATCCAAGGCGCACCTAAAACACCTCTTCCAATCATAATTCCATCTGCTTTTGTTATGTTTAAGCACTCAATTGCATCATTAACATTATAAATATCTCCATTTGCAATTACTGGGACATCTAATTCGACCTTTAATTCTCCTATGAAGCTCCAATCAGCTTTACCATTAAAACCTTGTTCTCTTGTTCTACCGTGAATTGTAAACATATTTGCGCCGGCATCCTGAAGTCGCAATAAAAACTCTTTAATATTTTTATCTTTTTCTGACCAACCAATTCTTGTTTTAACAGAAACAGGAATGTTAACAGCTCTAGAAATCTTTTTCACAAGCTCAACTGCCAAACAAGGATCTCTGAGAAGAGCGCTACCACCTCCTTTATTAGCAATTTTTTTGACTGGACAACCCATATTTATATCAATGATATATGCACCTGAGGATTCTGATTCTTTAGCAGCATCGGCAACAGAATTTGGCCTGTTATCAAATAATTGAATACCAATAGGTCCCTCTTCATTATTTATTTGGTTTATTTTTTCTATGCCATATCCAAGGTTTAAACTAGTAGCATTAATCATTTCTGCAAAGAGAAGTGAATGAGGAGCCCATCTTCTTATAAATTTCCTAAATATCCTATCTGTAACTCCCGCTAATGGAGATTGTATTACTCTACTTTTTATTTCTCTAGATACTCCTTTACCCTTTATTACTAATGAAGTATGCATTTATTTATATTAAATATTTACTAATTATTCTATAAAACTAATGATCAAATTTTTAATATTAGGATTCTCATTAAATATTAGAATATATAAGTTTAATGATATTTGTATATCTATAATGATTTATTACTTATTAAATTGATTATCTTTAATGTAAGTGTTAAGCAATAATTAAAAAAAATTTAGATATAGAACAAATTTACAAAATGTACGTAATCGTGTATAACTTTTTGCTAGTTTATATATACAAACCTTATTTTATTTGTTTAATCAAGTCTTACCATTTTTAATATCTATATTCCTTTTTATTCTCCCTACTAAGGTCAATGCTTTGCAAGGTAATATCGATTTAACCAATGCACAGTCCTCTGTTGGCCAAAGATTTGCTAAAGTTTTTTGTGAAGCTAAAAAAGGGGGCGTAAATTCAGAGACTGCAAGTGAATATGCCCTTAATAATACTTATTTGAAATTTGTTGCATTTCCGGATGATGAACAATATTTAGATGATTTATGGTCCTTTACTTCTAATAGTATAAGTGAAAATTGTGGTGAATTTGTTGATTTAGACGAATTAAAAGAGCTAGAGATTTTCTTTAAAGAAGAGGGAATAATAGCCTCTAATAGAGATTTATATTTACCTTCTTTTGAAAATAATTAGTTTAATTTTTTAACTTATACTAAAATAGATTAAATTATGTTGAGTTAATGACATTTTTTGGTTTAAATTCTCCAGAAATATTTCTATTACTAGTAATCATATTAGTAATTCTGGGAACAAACAGGATTGAAAAAGGTTTAATTCTTTTTTCAAGACTATTAAAATTTTTATTAAGTAATCAAAGTAGTTTTGATATAAATGAAGGAATTGTAAATGCAAAAGAGAAAGAACTCACAAAAGATTTAGAAGAAACTCAAAAGAAAGAGGAAGAAACAAATAAAAATGAAGAGATGGTAAATGCAAAAGAGAAAGAACTCACAAAAGATTTAGAAGAAACTCAAAAGAAAGAGGAAGAAACAGAAAAAATATTAAAAAAAGCTAATATCGTAAAGAGGGAAAAGAAGCCGACCAAAAAAGATCCAAAAGAAATAGAGAAAGAAAAAACTGTTAAAAAGTTAAAAACAAAAACTCCCAATAGTAAAGTGAAAGGAAATGTTAAGAAGTCAAAAAACATAATCGCACAAGAGGAAGGGTTAGATAATTAAATAATTTAAAATTTGAAAAAAACTTTTAGATATTAATCAAAGAAAGAATTTTATATTCTTTAAACTAAAAATTAATATAAATATAAATTAAAAAAAATTGATCTTTTTAGATATTAAATTAATTATTTTGTTCATTTATCTCTTTTAACTTATTTAACTTTTATTAACTTTGGTTGAAATTATTTAAAAAAAAACTATCTTTAAAAAAATTTATAAAAGCTATGAATAAAGAAAATTTAGCTTCGATAATCACAAGATTGTATTTTTGTAATAATACAAGATTAGAAAATAAGGAAGAATTTATAAGGATGAAGAAAGATTTGTTAGAATTGAGTGATGACGACTTCTGTCAGAAACTTTGGGAATTTGGCTTTTACGATAAAGAAGCATCTTAAATTAAGAATCTAGAGCAACTTCTATAGCAGCTATTAAATTCTCTTCTAATGGATTAACTCCTGATTTAAATCTTGCTATAACTTCACTATCTTTACCAATCAAAAATTTTTCGAAATTCCATTCAACGTCACCTTCAGGTTCCATTTTATTTAATGTAGTAAAAGGCTCAGTTGTATCGCCCTTAGCATGTACCTTGTCAAAAATATCAAATTTAACACTAAATTTTGTTGTGCAAAAAGTTTTAATTTCTTCTAATGAATCAGGTTCTTGGTTTCCAAAATCATTACATGGGAAGGCTAATATCTTAAGACCCTTTTTTGAATATAAGTCATGTAGTTTTTGCAGATCCTGGTATTGTGAAGTAAACCCACAATAACTAGCAACATTAACAATTAAAAGAACATTACCTGAATAATCACCTAAATGTAGTATCTTTTTGTCGGAAGTTACAATTTGCGTTTCTTTTACGTTAATAGACATAATATTAATAAATATAATTTGAAGATAACATTGAAAGACGCTTTCCGTGTAAAAACGTAGATGAAATTTTTTTATTAATTATTTATATATTTTTTTAATAAAAATTTGTCTTTTATAAAATTGTGGTTTTTAGTTTATATACTATGTTATGTAAGATAAAACATATAAAATTTTGGATCCCCTAGACCCTCTTACAGAAATTGTTAGATCAGGACAAGCTTTTTCCCCTTTTATCATCCTAGAAAGGTTTATATGGTTAATTATTGGATTTTTTTTTATTGGCGCAATGACCACTGGGTTAAAAAATAATCTGAAGGACCAAGGGTGGTTTAATAATAAAACATCTTTTATTGGAATAAATAAAAAGTCCGATAAAAAAAATACTTCATTAAATAAAGATAATGAATAATTATTTATATATTTAAGATCTTAAATGAAAAATTTACCATTTTCTAATTTAAAACTATTATTGCTTGGAAGTGGCGAATTAGGTAAGGAATTAGTAATTGAAGCCAAGAGACTTGGATGTGAGGTCATTGCTGTTGATAAATATGAAAGTGCACCCGCTATGCAAGTTGCAGATAAGTATTTTGTTTTAGATATGAGCGATAAGAAACTTTTAATAGATTTAATAACTAGTTTACAACCAGATTTTGTCATACCAGAAATTGAATCTTTATCAATTGAAGCTCTTAAAGATTTAGAAAATAATGGGGTAAACATAGTTCCTAATTCAAGGACTGTAGAAATGACAATGAATCGAGATAAAATTAGAGATTTGGCTTCTACTTCTTTAAATATTAGAACAGCAAAATATAGATATGTTTATGACTTATCTAATCTTGAATCTAATGCTTTAGAAATTGGTTTTCCTTTATTACTTAAACCATTAATGAGTTCTTCAGGTAAAGGACAGAATCTTGTACTAAAAAAAGATGATTTGGAGAATGCCTGGATTCTTGCTTTAGAAAATTCAAGAGGAGATGTTAAAGGCGTTATCCTTGAAGAATATATTGATTTCAACTATGAATTTACATTACTTTCTGTTAGAACAAAAGAGGGCAAAAATATATTCTGTCCTCCAATAGGTCATGAGCAATATAAAGGAGATTATCAATGTAGTTGGCAACCTACTCCTATTGAAAAGCCGATATTAGAGGAAGCTAAGCAGGTTACAAATACAATTCTTGATAACCTCAATGGAGCAGGAATTTATGGTGTTGAATTTTTCGTTAGGGAATCAGATCTTATCTTTTCAGAACTATCTCCTAGACCACATGACACTGGAATGGTAACTCTCTTAAGCCAGAATATGAATGAATTTGAACTTCATTTAAGAGCAATACTTGATTTGCCAATCCCTGAAATAAATCTTATTTGCCCTGCTGCTACAAGAGTTATTCTTTCAAAAGATGAGTACCAAAAATTTGCTTTCTATGGAATACATGAAGCATTAAAAATTCAAAATTCAAAAATTTTGATCTTTGGTAAACCATATGCCAAAAAGGGAAGGAGAATGGGAGTAGCACTTGCCTCCGGTTTAGATATAGAACAAGCAAGATTAAGAGCTGATCAATGTGCAAGCAATATTAAGATATATTCTTCAGATTAAATTAATCTGAAAAACTACTTATTTCCTTTGTTTTTGTTTTGAGTGCTGATGACTAAGCTAAAGATAGTTTAATTATCGTAAAAATATGATTGAAAATTATAAAGGTTGGGATATCGCATTAAATTGGAGCGAAAATAAATTTTTAAAAATTCAATCAAATAATTTGGAATCTTATAGTCAAGAGAAAAAGTGGGTAGGAGTTGATTTAAAAGGACGTATAATTTATGGCTCTTCTTTAAAAGAGATAAGGCATATTATTGATTATCCTGTATTACATAACGATTAATTAATTTTAAAAATTAACATATTTATTTAATCCTTATCATTCTCTTCAATAAGTTCCTGAGCAATTTTTCTTAAGTCTCCTTTAATAGAAACCCATGTAAATGCTCCAATAAAAATGATGCTTGATATAACTACAGTTAATGTTTCTACCTTTGTCATTCCTAATGCAATCGCAAACATAATATTTTTTATATTTTAATTATTATATTCATAATTTTACTTAAAATAAGAATTTATATCTATTTCTTATAATTATTTATCTAATCTATTTTTTCTCTTGATTTGAGTCAAATATTTTACAATTAATTAAGTAAATTAGAAAGAAAATAATAATTACTTATTTATAATAGTTTCTTATTATATAAAAATTGATAAATTAATCTCTCAATAAATGAAATGTATAATTTAAATTATTTAATTATATTTTTAAAAAATTTGATTTATATAATTTAATAATTATAAAGAATCACCAAAATATTAATAGTAGAAAAATCTTACTTATTTAAAATTAAATTCATTACTTCTCTTGAGTTACTTGATAAATCATGAGAGTCTATAAACTTAATAGCATTTAGCATATTTGATTTATAAGGTTCTACATATTGATCCCATCGACTAAATAATTTTAAAAATCTTGAAATTATTATAGGATTTATTTTATCAAATTCAACTACCTTATTTGCTATGTATTTATATCCATCACCTTTCTTATCATGGAAAAATCTATTATTTGATACAAAGCTATTAAGTATTGATCTCAACGTATTTGGTGACTTTCTATCAAAATATTTATGATTAAAAAGATTATCTAAGTTATTGATTTGATTGCCTGTTTCAATAGAAGCACGGAAAGAAAACCAACTATCCAATACAATTCCATTTTTACTCCATTTATTAAAAAATTTTTTTGATACAATTTCTGTTTCTATGTAATTAAAATTTTGATATGCATTCAGCACTGATTTTGATAATGTCATATTATTATTATCAAGATAAGTTATCAACTTTTTCCTTAAATTAATATCATTTGTATATAATAATAATTTCCAAATTCTTTCAAATAATTTTCTTTCATCTTTTCCTTTTGGCCATTTATTAAATAAATCTTTCTCAATAATATCTAATTTATTAATAAGATTTATCTTTAGATTATTTGCAAATTTATAATGTAAATCTTCCGAAATTTTATATAAATTTTGAGGATCAATATTGTTAATATTAGATTCTAGGTCTGAAAAAACTGGAATACTAAGGATCTCTGATAATAAATTTAATTTAATATTTGATTTATTATTAATTATAGATTTAATTGCATTAATTAATTTATCTTCAATATCAAGGTTAATTTCATTATCAATTCTTTTTTTTATAATATATTTATATAGTCTATTGATTGAATCATAAACTGAAAATAAATCTATTTCATTCTCAATAATAAAAATTTCCTCATCATATGTTGTGTCAGTTACCCATATTACTGGGGCGGAAAATTCTCTGAAATATGTAACTATTGGTTTATTAAATTTTGTATTTATATCTTTAATAATTAAAGTATCATTTTTCTCTTTTAATATGAATTTATATTTCTTAAATTTGTTAAAGTTTGAAAAAACTGCAATATTTATTGGAATTATTAATGTTTTACCACTGTCATCAACTTGGGAAAAGGTTAATGACAAGTTTTTATTTACTACATCCCAAGATCTCTTAATGGTAACTTTTGGTGTCCCATTTTGCTTGTACCATAATTTAAATTCATCAACATTTATTTCTTTCTCTTCTAAAAATATTGTGTCTATAAAATTATCTATAGTTGCTGCTTTACCATCAAACTTTGATATGAAATTCTTAAATCCTTTTTTAAATTTATTTTCACTCAAAATTATATTTGACATTCTTATAATTTCAGCACCCTTTTCATAAATGGTTGTAGTATAAAAGTTATCTATTTCAAGATATTTTTCTGGTTGAACTGAGTGAGAAGTTGGTCCTGAGTCCTCTCTGAACTGATATTTTCTTAGAAACTTTACGTCATCAATTCTTTTGATTTCATAATTATGCATATCTGACGTGAATTGCTGATCTCTATAGACAGTTAGACCTTCTTTCAGTGATAATTGGAACCAATCACGACAAGTTATTCTGTTGCCAGTCCAATTATGAAAGTATTCATGAGCCACCACGCTCTCTATTCTTTCAAATTCATCATCAGTTGAAGTTTCTTCATTTGCTAAAACTAATTTTGAATTAAATATATTTAAACTTTTATTTTCCATCGCACCCATATTGAAATGCCTTATAGCAACAATATTAAATAAATCCAAATCATATTCTAAATCGTACTTATCTTCATCCCATCTCATTGCATTTTTTAGAGAATCAATTGCATGTTGAACATAAACTTCATCTCCATCTTCTACATATAAATGAATTTTTATCGCTCGATTTGATTTAGTAAAATATTGATCTTCAACACATTTTAATTTTCCAGCTACTAAAGCAAATAAATAAGATGGTTTTGGGTATGGATCTTCCCAAACTATGTCATGACGACTATTCTCTAAAACGGTACGATTTATTAAGTTTCCATTAGAAAGTAACACTGGATATTTCTCTATGTCAGCTTCAATTCTTACAATATATTTGCTTAAAATATCCGGTCTATCTGGATGGAATGTGATTTTTCTGAATCCCTCTGCTTCACATTGCGTTGTTATTATTCCATTGCTTTCATACATGCCTAAAAGCGAGATATTCTCTTTAGGGCTTATTGAACTTTCAATTCTTAAAATATTTTCTTTATCATAGATATTCTTAATCACTAATTCATTTTCTTTCTTAAAATAAAAATCATCTTTTAATTCTAAATTGTTTAAATATATTTTATTTATTTCTATATCGATACCTTTTAATGAAATATGATTAGTTAATATATTTTCTTTAATCAATCTGAATTCCGAAAAGATATTAACGTTATTTTCATTTATGATAATGTCTAATTTAATTAAGGGGATTGAGTAATCAAAAGGTTTATAATCATTAATATGTACGTAATTTAAAATTTTATTTTTAGAATTTTTCATATTAAATTAATCCTTTAAATTACATACATGAGTAATATATTCACCATTAGGTAATAGCTCATACAATAATGGTTCCTCTTCATTTGGTTTGATATTATCTTTGAAATTGTACCTAAAGTCCCATTTTTTATCTGAAAAAGATATGAAACCAATTCTTGGTGAGTATGGAAGCATAAGTTTCTTTTTGTTCCATGAAATGTTTATAAATGCTCCTGGTTTAATATCTGTTATATTTTCCACTGCAGCAAAATCTCCATTGAGATTGTTCCTTATAGTGAGGTTTAACTTTTGATCATCACAAATGAAATTTGTGTGCAAGGTTAAAAATATTAATATTGACGTAAAAAGTGAATAAATTTTTTTAATCCAAATTTTTAATATTAAAATTATACTAAATAGCTTTAATTTCAAAAGAGCTAAAGATTCTTAATTCAATAGAAATTTATTTAATTGGAAAAACAAAATAAAAAAATAATAATAATATTTTTCAAAAAAATTTTTTTTCAACTTTTTATCAGTTTATTGATATTTTTGGGAATATTATTTGATCCAATTGCAATGAATGCCCATGTATTAGTAACTATTGATAATAATCTTTCTGATTGTAAATTAATAACTAATTGCATCTTCCAATCTTGGAAGGTGGATGATTCTGAAAAAGCTTTTACTGAATTAATTCAAATTCTAGAGAATACACCTAGGGTTAAAATTATTAAAAAAGAAAAAGATTATATTCATGCTATTTCAACAAGTAGAATTATGAAGTTTATTGATGATATAGAAATTAAAAATTTAAATCTAGATAATATTTTACAGGTAAAGTCCTCTTCAAGATTAGGTATTTTCGATTTAGGAGTTAATAAAAGAAGAGTTCAAACATTACGTTTTCGCTTGATAGATATATATGACTAAATAACTACAGATTGCATTTGATCTAAGTTTAAAATCTTGCAGTCTAGAGTTTTTTTAAACTCCTCGAGAGATATAAATGAATTTAAAACACCACTAAATTGAGCATCTCCCCCAGTTGTACTTGAAAGGATATAACTTGGATTAAATAGTTGAACTAAGTTTGGAATAACATCTGCTCCTTTTACAAAAGGACCAACAATTGGTAATTGTAGGTTTTTTGTGGGAGTAATAACAGCATCTAGTTTCCTTGGTTTTATTGTATTATCTAAAAAACCATGTGGTTCAATATAAAAACTCCCATCATTGCTCTCTAAAATGTAACCATTCTCAATTTGGGGTACCGCAGCTCCTGATGTAGCTTCGATCTTTAGCTCATTAAATTTTAGATTTTCACCTGGTTTCATAATATTAATCGATTCAAAATTTAATTCATATAATATTTTACTTGCACTTTTCGAACATATAATATTGGTTCTTTTAGGAAATTTTTTAAGTGATGGGATATGGCAATGATCTGGTAATCCTTGTGTTAAAAGAATCAGATCAATATTCTCAGGAGTTGGGATTTCATCCTTTAATGTTCCCTTAAAAAACCATTCCCCAAGAGGGAAAATTAAGTCTCCAAGAAGCCAAGGATCAATTACTATCCTTGATCTATTAAATTCTATAATCCATCCATTTGAACCTAAATAAGTTGCCTTAAAAGTCATATATTTTATTGTTTTTAATAATCATATATCTAAATATTTAATTTTGAGATGGCTTTCAAATTGAATTTTTTAGTATAAATTTTCAAATAAATTTTATTTTGTCTCATATAAAATCTGAAATGTTTTTCTCTTTGGATTAAAAATTAAAACCTTTTTCCCTTTTCTATGCTCAAAAGCTATTTTTTTTTCTACAAGATTTATTGCAATCAGAGCTAAACCGCCGGTACCAATAAAAATTATTGGCATTGTAATATTATCTATCCCATTCATTTTTTGTAAGTCATTTGCTTGAGAGATTAGTTTTTTGGCTTTCTCAAATCCAAAACTTTCAATTAATTCAGACCAAAGGTTGTTAACTGATGAAAAATCTGATAACTCAATAAGGATATTTTTCACAAATTTTTAAGTTAGATATATTTTTCAAAGAGAATTTCTATTTTTAAATCTATCCATAACTAGCTGTAACATATCTACTACATCTCCATCAGACAAATTTAGATCTTTTTTTAAATCGTTACAGGTTAAATTCATTTCAATGGCTGCTTCAGCAATATGATTTATTTTTTCGTTGTCTCCGCCGAGACAAATAAATGGATTAAAATTTTCTATCATCTTTTAAGCTATGTATTTATTAGTTCTAGCTAGAAAAAACAGATATTTCTTTAAAGTTTAATAACTTGATCAATATGTTAATAATTCTTTTTATAAATATAACTAAATTTATTGGAGAGATGTTGGAATACCTTTTGATATTAAAGCTAACCTTCTTGCAGTTATAAGAAAAGGAAATATAAATTTTGTTCGTTTGTTAGATTTAAAAGTTTTTGACAAAATTTCTAGTAACTTACTTGAGGGATTGTTTATTAGCTTACAAACAACATTTATTGCGTTTGCTCCATGGAATATTTCTTTATTTTTAAATAAAATTGCTCCTTTATCTAGATCGTATCCTTTTTTAAGTAAATCTCCTATTAATTCAGGATTTTTTCTACCATCTAATATTGATATATTTTTTATTTTGCTTTTTAATTCAAGTAGTTCGGCAAAATGATTACAAAAAGGGCATTCCCCATCATAAATAAAAGTAAGTGTTGATTCTTCCATATATTTTTTATCCAATGATAAACATTTTTTGACTAATTTGGATGATTCAATCTAAATAAGCTTTTCTTAACAATTTATAAAATTCTTAGTAATATTTTTTAAACATTACTAATTAGAAAGAAATTAAATCTTGTTTAATTACGAAGAAATGTCTCAATATAGTAATTTCAGTCATGAAAATCTGTATGCTTATCCCGAGATAAATGTTCTTAAAATTATGAATTTATTAGCTTCATTCGCATTAGGCGGTTTTAACCCATGGGCAGCTGGATTTGGTATCGGATCATTAGTCCTCTTTGGACTGGTTGGTTTAATTGCTGGTCCAAATTTGTCTAAATTTGATTCTGAGGCAAACCAAGATTAGTTAATGTATTCAAATTTATAGAGAAAGGCTCTTTTTGAGCCTTTTTTTATTAACACTTTATTGAAAATATTTTTATTGTATATATAGCTTTAAATAATCAATGTTTATTAATCCATTATCTCCATTCACTTTTTTAAAAATTTCTAGTCTTAAAGCAACGAGCTTTATTTTGTTTGTTCTTTTACTAAAGTCCAATCTTTTGAGACTTAAAGGCGGCTTAATCGGTGGATTATTTGCTCTAATATTATTGTCAGGAGTAGTTGTATCCTCTTCTATTGCTGCTGGATCAATAATTTACGCTTTAAAAATTAAAAATGACAATAATGAAAAAAATAATGTTAATGTAGAAGATAAATTAGAGGCGGTTAATATATAATTTGATTTTTAACTTATATCTAATTATTATTTCTAAATTATTTATAAAAGTTTCTCATTAATTATATTTATATAATTAATTAAGTTGATCATGTTTATAAATTTATATATTTTTAAATAATATTATTTAAACAATCAAATTATTTTTATAAATTAATAAAAACTTAGGAAATACTCTTAAATAAATTTTTATGATAGTCAACAACATTTTGACAACTTATTACTGGGGTGAATTCCATATGTATTCCGAATTTTGCTCTCCATGGCGCAAAATGCTCGAAAATTTCTTTATCACTAAATGCTTTACACAAACAAACAACTCTTCCCTCTCCAGGTGCATGAACTCTGAAAAGCATTTCGAATTTTTCATTTTTATCTGATTTTGCTATTTCACCACTTTCCCAAGCTTGAATGAATGCTTGATAACCTTTTATTTGATTATCAATATCTGTAAATTGACAATCCGCTAGAAATAATTGCATTTAAAAAAATATATTATTTAGTTATTATTATTCAATTTATCTATTTTTTGTTATTAAGTTTTCGTATAAAGATCTTTAATTATTATTTAGTTATACTTTCTAGCTTAGATTAAGTATGAAGATAAGAATTCTAAAAATTTACCTATATCTTTTTTATATAAGCTATCAGTAAATTTTAATGAAAACAATTCATTATCAATAATATCATTATTGCTTTTGTCGAAATCTTCATTTTCATGAACTCTTATATGATTCATTATTTAATTTGATTCATACTTAAAATTTATACAAATATTCTTAAAAGGCAATTTTCTTTACATAATTACATTTAAATTTATTTGTTATTAATTATGTGAAAAAAAAAACTCTAGATAACAGACTTACGGAGAGTATTATAAATATAAATACCAACGCTAATACAGGCATTAAACAAAAAAATAGTTGAGATGTTGACATCGAATCTTTAAAAGGGCTACCAAGGCTCTTTGTTTTGATTCTTAATTTGTAACTATAAAATGAATAGTTGATAAATTAACTTTGCGAATGTTCTTAGAAAAAGTGCCAAAATAAAGCTGTCTTAATATAAATTAATTACTTATAAGTTATAATCTAACCTCATTAGGCTTATTTTTAATATTTATAATTTTTTTTAAGATGCAATGTTAATGTTTTAATTTATAAAATCTTAAACATCCTATACCTGTCAAACATTAAACCTTTAATAATCACTTCTTCTTTACGATCAATTTCCCATCTCCTTTTAAGAAGCAATTCATAACTTATTAAACTAGCCTCTGTAATTAGTCTATTTATACCTGATTTCAAAGCATCTCTTTCAATAGAATTTAGAATCATTGTTCCAAAACCCTTTTTTTTAAAATCACCTCTTACATATAAAAGAGATAATCTATTTTCAGGATATCTCGTTGCAAAACCAATAATCTTATTATTATAAATAAGCTTTGAACCTATGCCTTTCAATAATGATTTTTGAAACTCGGGATTTTCCCATGCTTGAGAAGCCCAGGCAAATTTATGCTCTTTACTATAAATTTTTTCATCAATTGAACAAACTGAATCAAAATAGACTTCTTTAAGCTTAAGTTGATCTTTTTTTGTAATTTGTTTTAATTTCATATATAAAGTACTCTAAAACATGATTAATCAAAATATAGTTGCAATAGGAGGTGGAGGTTTTGGTAGATCATTAGGAAATTTAAAGATTGAAAAATATATTGTTTCATTAGTAAATAAAAAAGTACCTAAAGTATGTTTCATTCCTACTGCTTCTGGAGATAATGATTCCTATAAATTAAATTTTTATCGAGCTTTTTCAAAATTAAATTGTGAAACCTCTCACATAGACTTTTTTTCAAGAACAGAAGAACTCGAAGAAAAAATTTTAAGTCAAGATATTGTTTACGTTGGTGGAGGTAATACTAAAAGTATGTTGGCTGTTTGGAGGGATTGGAATTTAAATTTAATATTAAAAAAAGCTTATGATAATGGAATTATTATGAGTGGAGTAAGTGCCGGTGCAATATGTTGGTTTGAAAAGGGAATTACAGATTCTTATTTAAAAAGCCTTGAAATAATAAATTGCTTGGGATTTGTAAAAGGCATTGCTTGTCCTCATTTTGATGAAGAAAGAGAGAGAGAACCTTATGTGAATGAATTAATAAAGAGAGAGTTAATAAGTTCTTGCATTTGTATTGAGGGATATAGTGCTTTACATGTTAATAAAAATGGTTTTAAAACAATTAATTTTGGTGATAATAAACAATGTTTTAATCTTTATAAAGAAAATAATAAAATTTTAAAAAAATATTTTAGTTAAAAGTTAGCTTTTTAAAATTATATAAGCTATAAATCAACTAGAAAAAATTTTTTTAATTTGGAACAAGAAACTATTCATCGAGAAGAGTGGAATTCAAAACTTGGTTTTATTCTTGCCGCAGTAGGAAGTGCAGTTGGTTTGGGGAATTTATGGGGTTTCGCTTATAGATCTTCGCAAGGTGGAGGAGCAGCTTTTGTTCTACTATATATTTTTGTTGTTTTAGTTGTTGGAATACCTATTTTTGTAGCCGAATTCTCTTTAGGAAGAAGTACAAATACTAGTGCAGTCTTAGCTCCAATAAAGGCAGCAGGAAAAAAATGGGCTGCACTAGGTTCCCTTTTTCTTATTGCACCTCTTGCAATAGCCTCTTATTATGCCGTAATTATGGGATGGACCGCAGATATTTTCTTTCAATCATTATTTGTGGGATTACCAGAAAATACTAGTCAAGCGGGAGAATTATTTAATCTTATTCATAATGGAACACGTGACTTTTTTGGACAAATTATTAGTTTAGCCCTCGGTTTATATATTGTTTCCGGAGGCATTAAAAAAGGAATTGAGAAGTTAAATAAAATCTGCATGCCAATTTTATTTATTATTCTATTAGGACTTGTAATTTGGGCAGCCTTCTTGGGGAATGCAGTAGAGGGTTATAGAAATTTTTTATTTAATTTTGATTTAACTCAACTTGCTAATCCTACAACGATTAGGAATGCTTTTAGCCAAGCATTTTTTTCTTTGAGTCTAGGAATAGGAATAATGATTACTTATGCTTCTTATTTAAATAAAAGAAGTGATTTAACTAAGCAAGCTGTGCAAATTGCTTCATTGGATACGGCTGTTGGTTTAATGGCTGGATTAATAACATTCCCCATTATTTTCACCTTTGGTTTAAACGAAACTATTAGTAATAGTACTATTGCTACTTTATTTATAACAATTCCTTCTGGTTTAGGTCAATTTGGAATTATTGGAAGATTGGTCGCTATTTTATTTTTTGGCTTAGCTTATATAGCTGCTATTACCTCTTTAATTTCTCTCATTGAAATTCCAGTTTCTGCACTAATTGATAAATTTAAAATAAAGAGGATTAGAGCTTCTTTTATCACAATTATTCTTATTTTCTTATTGGGTATTCCCTCAGCTTTAAGTACAGATTTATTAGGTAATATTGATGCTATCGCAAATGTATTACTTATATTAGGTGGTTTTCTCGTCTGTTTTCTAATTGGATGGGCAATACCAAATACACTTGATAAAGAATTAACTAATTCTGGCTCATCCTTATTAATTAGAAACTATTTAAAATTTATGCTTAAATACGTAACTCCAGTTATAGTCGCATGGGGACTTACTATAAGTGTTTATGATTTATTAAAAGGTTGGATAAATTAAAAAGTTAAATTATTTTTCTTAACTTATATTTCTTCATTTTTTGCTATAGATGTAAATTCAACTCCTTGATATTTCACAAATGACGTTGTCCATATTTCTTTAGATAAGTTTCCTAAGTATTGGAGAAATTGAGTAGTATCTCCATCTCTTATCCATTCAGCTTTAATAAATGGTAATTCTTTCTGCATTCTTTTTGGGTGCATATGAACTAACAAAAGGCCTTTCTCTTCAGATAATCTTTTAATAGCTCCATCATCACTTCTCTGAAACAGTCTAAGTAAGAGATTCAAAATTACATCATTTGCAAGATTTTTAAAGTTTTCTTTTTCTTCAATATCTAGCTTAATTTCTTTTCCACCAAGTGGCATTGACCTTTCGTTATTTTGTTCTATTAGAGCAATTGCAATTAAATAATCTTGGCTAGCCATATGTTTTATATATCAGTTCCTGTTATTCTAACTCTTTATATACTTGAAAATACTTTTAATAAAAATATCAGCTAAATTTTTAAATAGTTATTTGTTATTCTATAAAGCTAAGTTTATTAATGATTTAATCATTTTAAAAATTAAGAAAAAAAAATGTAAAACATGAATGATAAATTTTTTTATTTATGGATTTATAATTAACATAAAAATTGCCTTTCAATCAATTGTTGGTATGAGAGTTAATTGGATCTCTCTAAGATAATCTAGAGAATATTCAAAGTATTAATCTTAACTTAAGCTAAGCATTAGCTATTTCTAGAAATTCACCCTAAGTTGAAATTCTGAAGATATACCTCTAAATTAAGAATAGTAAGTGAAGCTTGTATTCGATAAGCATTTATATTTATTATTAAATTTGTATTAATTACTTTTTTTATTTAATGCTAAGCAACTATAGAGTAGAAATATCTTTTAAAGATTTTGATCAATTAAAAAAAAAGTTAGATTTTTGTATAGATAAGAAAATTTATAAAATAAATATTCCATGTAAGGGAAATTTAAAAAAAGATTTTTTATTAGAAGTAGTTAGATTTATTGGTGTTAATTACAAAAATTTAGATGTAATTTACCACTATAGTTTCTATCATCAATTTTATCTTAATAAAGATTATTCGTACAAAAAATTTTTAAATTTTATTGAAGTAAATAAAACTTATAATAAAAATAATGAAATTCTATTAGTGTCGGGTTCAAAAAAAAGGAATCAATTTGAAGTTTTAAATATACTAGAAAAATTAAAATTTGATTTAAGTAAACATATAAAATTTGGAGTAGCATTTAATCCTTATTTCTTTGAAGAAAGTGATTATAAAATCGAAAGAAACAGATTATTAGATAAATTAAATTCTTATTTTGTTAAGTCTATTTGGTTGCAGTTTGGCTCAGAATATAATCAACTCGCTAGAGAAATTAATTTTCTAAATAAAATTAAAAGTCTTTCTCCAAATTTGTTTGATAACGAAATAAAAATATATGGGAGTCTTTTTATTCCATCTAAGCAGTTTGTTGCAAGATTTAAGTTTAGGCCATGGAGGGGCGTTTACTTATCGAATAAATATTTAAATTCTTTGGAAGAATCAGGAAAAATTACAAAAAAGATAATAGATTTTTATTTTAATAATAGTATTATCCCTTTATTAGAGACTGAATTATCCACTGAAAAACAATTTATAGAAGCTAGAAAATTTATTGATTTATGATTATTTTATAAATTTATGAAAATTATTTATGATTTAGTTGTAATCGGCGGTGGAATATCTTCCTCTACTTTTATTGCAAATATATTAAAACAAGGGTTTAAAGGGAAGATAGCTATTGTAGAGGCTGGTAGAGGATTAGGAGGAAGATGTAGTACTAGATATCTTTCTAGGGATAAAAGATTGGCTTTAAACCATGGTTGCCCAAATTTTAATATAAAAATTCATCAAAAGAATTACTACTTAGATAATTTCTTAAAAGAACTTTTAGATAAAAATCTTATAAAAAGTCTAAAAAATTCATTTTTTGAATTAGATGAAAATTATAAACTTTTAAAAAAATGTGAAAATGAATTTTATTTAGGTAATGTTTATACTTCAGCTACCAATATGAGTAAATTCGTAGAAAATCTTATTCATCTTTATAATTCAAAGAATCAAATCGATTTTTATTTTGAAACCTTGATTATTAAATTAAATTATTCATCAAAATTATGGAATATAATATCAAATAAAAACGAAATAATCACAGGGAAATTTTTAGTTTGTTCAAGTAATCTATTAATTCATAAGAGATCATTAGAAATTTTAAATGTTAGTGAAATTCCACTAAGAAAAGCCATAGATAAAAAAAGTAGTTTTAAAATAGATGAAATTATAAAGTTTACTAATAAGCAGGAATATATAAAAAGAATAAATTTTTTAATTTCTACTAAGAGAAATTATAATTTAGAAGGAATTTTTAATAAAGAAATTATCCACTTTATTTTTAATCATAATGCACAAAAAGATATTGGATTTGAAAGAATAATATTTCAAAAACAATTTGATAATAGTCTTGGTATAGTTGTACATACAAGGGATATAAACTTTATTATAAATAAATATGATCGAGAAGATAAGAATTCTCTATATCAATATGTATTAAATAAATTAAATACTTTTTTAATTCAAAATCACATAACTTATAAGAATCTATTATTAGATGATATTTCAATAATGAATTGGAGAGCATCGCAGCCTCTTGGAGAAGGGGTCCCTGAAAGACTTCAACTATGTGATGAATATAATATTGGATTTTGTGGAGATTGGATTCAAGTAGAGGGTTATGGTTCTGTTTTAGGAGCTATTTTGAGTGGTTTAAACTTATCAAATAAGTTTATTGAGTTTTATTAGATAATTCTTTAAGGATAGTATTGATATCAGGTTCTTTTTTAAAGATTAATTCTTTCCCTTTTTTATTTATTCTAAAATATTTTTCCTTATTTTTATAAATATTCCATGCTTTTAAGAAATTCTCTATAGAACTTCTCTCGCTTTTGCCTCTTTCAATATGATCTCTTTTCTTAATTCTTTTCATACAAATTTCTTTATCTATTTTTAATCTGATCAAAAGATAATCCTTTTTAGAAATAAATTTTAGTAATTCCAGGGTAAAAATTCCTTCTATTATTAAGTTTTTAATAAATGATTTCTTTTTATATATTTTTTCTGTTTTTTTTCTTATGAAATCATACTTGTATAAATAATTTATCTTTTTGTTTTTTAAAATTTCATTTATTGTTCTTTTTAATAATTTATCATTATGACTTATTCGTCTATCAAAATATGAGACTATAAATTTAGCGAGTAAATTACTTATTTTGCCAGTTTTGTAAAAATCATCTGTACTGATAATATGACAATCTTCTAATTCAATCATAAGTTTTTTGGCGAGACTTGTTTTTCCACTTCCAGATGGGCCTGTAATAATAATTATTTTCATTTTATTATTATGAATTAAACTATGAAAATTATAAATGTGCTTATAAATTCGATAAATATAAACTGCAAATTATAATATTTGAATTAAGATCAAAAATACATTTTTTTTTGGGATTTAATTAAACTAAAGTTTTAAATCTGAAAATAATATAAATTTATAAATTTTAGCTTCTCTTATATTTTTAATAAAATTAATAATTTGAGAAACATCTGATCAAAAATCTTTTACTTGCAAATTCCAAATAGTAAAAAAAATTTCATTCTTAATAAGAATATTAACTTGCATTACATTTAAAAATGTGTCTTTATAAGATTGTAAATAAATAAAAATCTAATTTCACTTGAATAACTAATTATTAGTTTTTCAAATAAATTTTTGATATTAGATTTTATTAATTACTTAATTGATTAAATGATTTCAAAAATCTTAAATAAATTAAAATCAATCTTTGGCAAAAAATCAATTTCAAAGACTTCAAAGCCTAAGAAAGTTTCCAAAACAACAAAATCTACAAAAGCGACAAAATCCACAAAATCCACAAAATCGGCAAAGCCTACTAAGGGGAAAAAACAAGAAATTAAACTTTTAATTGAAAGTTTTACTTCAATTCCTGGTGTTGGAGCAAAAAGTGCTAAAGCATTTTATGAAGCTGGTTTTAAATCTAAAAAAGATATTCTATCTGCAAAAGATGAAGAACTTTTGGCGGTTCCTGGGGTTGGTATAAATCTCGTAAAAAAATTAAAAGATTACAAACCTTAATTAAAAAAATGTCTAAGATCTAAAGATTATTAACTATTCAGGAAATTTCTCCAACTAATTAACAGAAGTTAATTAAAAAATTAATTAATTGATCAATAAAAATGATCACTAAGTACTAAGATTAATTAAAATTTACTTATAGTCAGTTAATTATATTATTGAGATTATCTTCTTCTTGCTTTTCTTCTTTGCTGTAATTTTCTTTTATATTTTTCAATTGGCGTCTCATGGTGTCTAAGTCTTTTTAGATCTGCAAATATACCAGCTTTTGATACTTGTCTCTTAAATCGTCTTAAAGCAGACTCAATCCCTTCATTTTCTCCTACTGTTACTTGTGTCAAAATAATATTTAGTAAAAATTTATAATAGCATAATAACATGCTGAATATAAGATTTAAACATTTTGGTTAAACATTTTTTTTTTAAGTTTATTAATCTGA